>CALDJV010000931.1 GCA_937899305.1 uncultured Cytophagaceae bacterium | reverse complement strand
ACAAATTACATCAAATTAACTCACAATAAACTTAGTCCCCAGTGTACTAGTGCTTTGGGAACTAAGTAAATGCTATATTAATTCAAGCGTATTTTGTTTGCTGACGCACTTAAAAAAACGCGCATAGCCATAGCTAAGCAAGTCTTTTTTTAGTAAAGTTAGGAGACGAAAGACGCTGAAGGACATAGTAGAGACTTAGTACCCAGAGCACTCGCATTAAAAACATCTATGAAAAAAACAACTTGGAAAATTTTTTACAGCTTGATGATGCTGTGCTTATTTCAATGGGGGTATGGTCAAACCGCGTATCGAATTACGACAATTGCTGGAACAGGAGTTCGTGGATTTGCTGGAGACAATGGTCCTGCTACGCAAGCACAATTTGATTTTGTACGAGGTGCCACTGTAGATGCCCAAGGCAATATTTACATTGTGGACGCGAACAACAACCGGATTCGAAAGATAGACATTGCCACCAATACGATTACTTCTATAGCAGGTAGTGGAAGTACTGGAATCAATACTGGAGGGTACGGAGGCGATGGTGGTCTGGCGACTGCAGCCCAGCTAAAGTTTCCGGGCGATGTGGCAGTAGATGCTGCTGGAAACGTGTACATTGCTGATACTTACAACAGACGTATCCGAAAAGTAGATGCAACAACCGGAATTATTACAACCATTGCTGGTACTGGATTGGGAGGCTACTCAGGCGACGGTGGTTTGGCGATCAATGCACAAATTGGCAATTCTGTGACCAATATGACCATTGATGATGCCGGAAACCTCTACTTTTCTGACGATGAGCGTATCCGTAAAATAGAGGCCACCACAGGAATCATTACGACGATTGCTGGTACTGGAGTGGCTGGATTTTCGGGCGATGGTGGTTTGGCGATCAATGCACAACTAGATCTTCCTTCTGACCTGGATTTAGATTCAGAAGGCAATATTTATTTTAGCGACTTGGCCAATTACCGATTGCGTAAAATAGATGCTACGACTGGAATCATTACAACGATTGCGGGTACTGGAGTGGAAGGCAATTCAGGTGATGGCAGTTTGGCGATCAACGCGCAGTTGAATCGAACTTTTACGGTAGCCTTGGATGCCAACAACAACATTTACCTGTCTACCGATGATTACAAAGTACGTAGAATAGATGCTACTACCGGTATCATTGATCGAGTAGCAGGGAATGGATTTTTTGGCAATGCGGGTGATGATGGTCTGGCGACTGATGCCAGAATAGGAGTATTGAACGGAGGCATTGCGATTACCGACCAAGGAACAATATATTTGGTACACAATGCTTACGTTAGAAAACTGACTCGAGCGGTAGATGTTACGATTCTAGCCGATAAGGTATCTACCCTTGCCAACAGCACGGTAAAAGTTCCGATACGAGCGCAGGCCTTTACTGGTTTTGCGGGTTTACAGTTGCAGCTTCAGTTTCCGGCCGATAAAGCCAGTTTGGTAGACCTGACCAATATCAATTCCAAATTGGATGGTTTTGGAGCGACGCATTACCACGAGGTAAGCCCCGGTAAAATCAACGTGTTGTGGACGCACCCCAGTGCTACTGCAGCCAATTTTGCCAATGACGAAATATTGTTTGAATTGCAACTCAACGTGAGCGCTGTTGCGGGCGAAGTGTTGGCGATTGATATTGCTGATTTGACCCTGATAGATGCGGCTTCTGAAGGGTTGAGCAGCAGTGCAATAGCGGGCTCGGTCACGGTAATTAATCCTCCCAAAGTTTCTGGATCTTTCAAAACCGAAAATGGCGAATTTATTCATCGTGTTTTTGCGGTACTCACGCCCAATAACGGTATTCAGGAATTGGATGACTTGAGTGGATCGACTCAGTTTTTGTTTGAGCCTACTCAGCTGGGTGGTTATACATTGTCTGGGCGAAGCAGTAGCTTGGACCTTACCAATGGAGTAGATGTTGCTGACTTATTGACATTAAGACGACATTTGTTGGGAGTAAGTTTGTTAAACTCTCCTTACAAAATCATTGCAGGAGACCTCAATTTTTCAGACAACTTGGATGTAGCCGATGTGGCCACGATGCGTAAATTGATCTTAGGGCAACAAACTACTTTGGACAAAAACTGGCGATTTATACCAGCCAATCATGTATTTGCTGACCCTACCAATCCTTTTGCTCAGGCTTTTCCGGAATCATATACCTACGCAAACTTAAATGCGGATCAGGAAAACCAAAACTTCATTGGGACGAAAACCGGAGACCTGAATCAAACTACTGACCCTAATCAGAGAACGACCACTGCACCAGTAGATTTGATGACTACGGGCTCCCAGGTTTTTATTGGTGAAACCATTCGGGTACCAGTCAATGTAGCTGCCAACTATCAACAAATTGCTGGTTTACAGGGTACGTTTGAGTTCAACCAACAGGTATTGAAATACAAAGGAGTAGAAGCGGCTGGTTTGGCTTTGGTAGACAACCAACACTTGAATGTCGCCAAGGCTGATCAAGGGATGATTTCGTTTTTGTATGATCACCCTTTAGGTACCTCAGATAGCTTCGATAATGGTGAACCTTTGTTTTATTTGGTATTTGAAGTAGTAGGCAAGGAAGGGCAACAAACGTCTTTACAATTGACCGATGCCAATATTCCATCTTTGGCTTATGATACCAATTTGCAGCAAGGTGCTAAGCTCAGATTGACCGCGGGCCTTGTGGAAGTGATTGCCCCCAATGTGACCATTTTCCCTAATCCGTCTAAGGCTTTTAATGTAGATTTTTCTATTACCAAAAGCCAAAGCAATGTAACTACCACATTCAGTAACGAACAAGGCAAAGTATTGCTCCAGCAAAACCAGGTTTTATCGAAAGGAACCCACGTACTGCACCTCGAGCCTGCTGTACCTGCCGGAATATATTTTGTCACCATCAAAACTGATCAATACAAAATTACCAAAAGGGTGAACATTCAATAATTTGCGTACTACAGGTTGCCCAGTAAGGTTGGGCAACTTATTTACCTTCATTTATTAATCAAAATCATACTACCAGGCCAGGGTTGGTAATGAGTACCAAGCCAGATTTCCTTACCTTTATTGGCCTTGTTATTACCAAACAGTGCCTGGTAGTGTGATTTAGTAAATATACCTTTGGTCCCAGTCCCATATGGTTCGTCTTTGCGAGTGAATACGACTAAAAACGTGGGGTATTTTTTTGAAACCGCAGGATGAAGTTCAAGCTCTGCAAAGCTAATTTTGAGCACCCTACCTGACATGTATCAATGCTCGTCCAACGATTTTCTTTAAGAAAATGGGAGCTCACTAATGAAACCGTCTCATTCACTGGGGCACAACATCAGCCCTGGAGCCTTTCTAGAGCACTACAAGCCTGCTCTTGTTTTTGTTTGCAAGCCCGTCGGTACCATTCTTTTGCTTTGGCCAAATCTTGATGTACCACTACGCCTTTTTCATACATATTGCCCAAATTGTACTGCCCCTCGGCATTGCCTTGTTTGGCCGCCTTTTGGTACCATTTCAAAGCCTCTGAAGGATTTTTCGTAACTCCATGCCCATTGTAATACATATAGCCTAAATTATTTTGGGCCCCTGCATTGCCTTGTTTGGCCGCCTTTCGGTACCATTTCGCAGCTTTTACGTGATTTTTCGTAACTCCATCCCCATGAAAATACATATTCCCCAAATTACTCTGACTTGCTAGGTGGCCTTGTTCGGCCGCCTTTCGGTACCATTTGGCGGCTTTTGCGTAGTTTTTGGTAACTCCCTGTCCGATTTTGTACATGTAGCCTAAATTATTTTGAGCCAATACATGGTTCTTTTCAGCTGCTCTTTGGTACCAATGTGCAGCCTCAGCATATTTTTTTTGCCTGTATGCCTTTTGTCCCATATTGTAATACTGTTGGTCCGACCAAGAAAAGGTAACGTTACAATTCTTGATAGGTGTTTGGGTATTTCCCCTTGATTGGGCATATTTTTGGGCATTGTCTTGAACCCGATTAACTAGTGTGTCCCAACGTACATTGGTGAGGTTGTTCTCACTGACTATTTTGTTAAACGTATTGAGTAAACCTTCCAAAAAATATCCGCCCGTAGGAGTCATCCAAGAAGGCCGATGGGGTTTGCTACTGGTCATCAAGAGACTGCCTCGGGCATCTTTGAATAATTTACGGTAATTGTCTGGACGGGGGTTGAACACAGACATGTAGTTGGGTTTGAAATTCCTATCCACTGGAGCATGAACGCCTATTTTAGTATTGCAGCATTCCCCTATCACAATGGTTAACCGCCCTCTTTTGTTACGTAATTGTTGCGATACCTCTCGAAGAGGCATGCCGGCATGTTGAGGACGATCGAAGCCATTGCGTCCTACCATTAGCATTGGATACTGATCGCGCTGATTTTTGTAACGAAAACCGTGTCCTACAAAGTAGAAAAATACAATATCGTCTTGGCCTACTTTGAGTTGTTGGATGGCCTGGGTAAGCCGGAATTTAGTAAATTGATGACCTTTGAGGATAATCTTATGTACGTTTAACCCGGTATGGTGAGCAATGGCCTTTAACTGGCGGCTCAGTTTGTCTAATGACCTGGTTGGGCCAGGACGTAATTCTTCGTCGTTGGTATCTATGACCAAGAGCGCATGGAGGGTTTGGGCTTGCCCTGGAGCGAAGTAGCCAGACAGGCCAATGAATAATAGGGCTAAAAATATGGGCAAATGTAGTATTGTTTTTTTCATGTTTAGCGATGATTTAAATACAATGAAATTCTGGGTTCAACAAATGACCTGATTGTGACTTACTTAAAGATCTCGGGAAATAGTTTTTGGAGTTGCGTTCTATCTGGTTTTCCGTACATTTTAAAATAATGAATGACTTCTCCTGCTGCGAGGTTTTGCGATTGCTTCCCAACTTGAAGGCAATACGCCTTGTAACTTTTCTTAAGAGCAGTGGCTTCTATAAAAAAAGGTTGAAAATGGGCTATGAATTGTTTCTGACCATTTCTACGAATCATTTGAAGGTATATCTTGGTGGCTTTTTTGGGGGAGTATTTCCCAAACAGGCCCGCTTTATTCAACACCAGGTAGGGCCGTTGACGGCCAGAACGGAGGGGCACTGTTTTGATTGGGATGGTACGTTGAATGCGGGTTGGAGCGTTTGCATTAGAGTAAGTAAAAGTAAAGCAAATTTGAAACTTTAAGGCATCCTCGGCGACCTCCCAGGGTATTGGGTGAACAAGATCATCAATAATTAAAAAAGGACAGGCTTGAACCCTTTGAGGAGCCTGGGTGAGTAGTTTTTGCATAGAGGGATGGGCCGTCAGAGTATCGTCCAGCCCAGCGAGGTAAGCCCGAAAGTCAGCGAGACTTTCTATGGCGAGGCTACTGGCGGGGGTTCTTTTGGCATCTTTTTCTGCGATTTGCAGTAGTGTTTGGATGCTTTGTCGAAAGCCGTTTTTTTGGCGGGTATTGCTGAGATTCCGACGAACATGGGTGCTTACATTTTCCAACTGTATCATCGCGTGTTTGCCTTTGAAGCACAACTGGGTACGACGGTGAAGGTCAAAAGATCGCCCTCTTTGGATAAAATCTTGACCTCTCAAATCATTTTTGTCTCTGAAATTGATCCTGTCGCCGGGTTTAAAGAGCAAGGTTTTCGAGAGGCCTACTTCACCGCGTACAATACGGATAACCTGATAGTTTTGGGCAACCCCATTGGTCAATGAAAACAGGGTACACCATAGAAGGGACCAGAAGTTGATGTGTTTCATGATATTGATCTATTAAAAAAAACGAAAAATCTTTTTAAAATACCTGAGCACCATTTTCCTGTTTTCTATCAAGGTAGCATAGGCACCAATAATCATTACCTCAATGTGTACTTGATAAAATAAATAGATGGCTACAGAAAAAATGATGAGCAATATGGGATAAGCAACCCAGGACAAGTATTTTTTGGCAAATGTGCTGCGATTGTCTGGGGCATCGGGATCAGGAGCGTGTTTCCAAAACCCAAACCCGTAAATCAATTGGTAAGAAATAATCAAATAACAAAGTATCAATACAACTACCAAGCCTCGGGGAATGAAATGCGCTCCGTCGCGCAGGGCATAATATACGTTGGCCAGTAACACGGTACCGGGTAGATGACCGACAATGGTGTGGTGCTGATCTCGTTTAAAATCACCCAAAAGAATGATTCGGTTTTGGAGGTATTTTTTGACAAACCTCTGGGTCGCACCTGACTGCAGGACTTTTTTGGTTGGGGTATCTGCATCTGCTTGTACACTATCCGCGTATTCAGTCAAAAAGTCACTGAGCGGCCTGGTTACAAAATAAGGAGTATGACCCGAGACCTGATCTGGTAACATTTTAAAATCAACAATGATTTGAGGAAGCGTCAACTTTTGCTGGGTACGTTGGTAGGCGGTGGGGTGCAGCATTTGGTACATCTTCAAGGGGAGGCTTACTAACGAATCTTGCTCTTTCAAGCGGTATTTATAGAACCTTTTTCCCAGCGCAATGTAGTCCGCCAACCCAAAGTTCAAACCTGGAAACAAGGTCGTATCCAGTGTCTGGTCACTTTCCAGGTGACGCGGAAAGAGCGCTTTGGAGAGTTTGAAAACTTCCTTTTTTAGCTGTATGTCATTTTGGGTAATAAGGCGTTCGTTTAATTGGTAGTAATCACTTTTACCAGGAGTATAGTAGGGAGAAAACCGGATGTCGCATACAAATAGTTTATACTGTGGGTGTTGATTGAGCAGAGTAAAGAGTTTTCTAAGGGCAAAACGATCCGTGATTGGGGTGGTGAGACCGGGACTAGGGCTATGAGCAGATTCGTAGAGCATTTTGTTGCCAGACACATCAAGCAAAAGCAATTCACCGATTGGTGGACGATCTCCGTTCAGTTTAAACACATAACGTTTGAGGACTGTAGACCATTGAATGAGTATTTTTTCGCCGGCAAGTACCCGATGCTGATTGATCCATAGCCAAGTGAAAACTACCAGGAGTAGACTATGCAACAACACAAGAATAGTTTTGAGATACCAAGGGTGTTTTTTGAGGGGCATGATGGTTTTATTGGTCTCAGCTCTGGGTTAAAACCCTGCACTTTCAGTGCAATACTTTAGTAATGCGAAAAAATCGGGTCTCGTCTGCGAATTTGAGCAACTTGCCCGCATTGCGACACGGGTTGGCTAAAGAGGACTTTCAGTCCGAGCGCAAAACCCCTGTACTTTCAGTGCAGGGTGGTTTAGTTGATACTTCTCAATTGGGTATGAATTTAAAATAAGTTGCATAATAATACCGCAAGAAGGCGCGTCTTTTACCTTGTAGAGTTGGTTCAACGCTTTTTTTTTCTCGTAAATTACTTTCCAAATGAGCATTAATAGTTCACCCAATATATAGATAACCCAAACCTGGAAAGTATGCTACATCATCCCCAAACAAAAACATCCTGGACATCGCTTACCTTGTTTTTTTTGACTCTCCTGCATCTTTGTCCATCAGTGGCGCAGGCGCAAAGAAATCGTGCAAATCCGACACTCTACCTTATTTTGTGTGTAAATCTTGATGAACAAAAAGTAAAGGCGGGAGCCAAATATGTAAAGCGGCATTTACCCTCTAAACTGAGGCGAATCGCTCAAAAATGCGGGATGCGATTCAAGGAAATTATGATGACCAAAGCCTTGTTTAACCGAAGTGCGCTGAAAGATACCATCATTGGACTCCGATTTGGCAGTAACGATGCCGTGGTCTTCTATTTTTTAGGCCATGGATTTCGTTACAGAGACCAAAGCAATGTTAGACTTGATGTTTTTCCTCAGCTTTTTGTGAGCAACCAAGCCGACGACCACCCGTATGACGCAGGCTTGCACCTAGGCTGGGTCCACAGCGAAATCAAGGCAAAACTCAAAAAACCAAGGTTTTTGCTTTCTATTGGAGAGTGCTGCAATACAAAAATTGGGATAAATGCTCCTGGGAATGTTCCAGTAGATGTAGCAGCAAGGGTCCCCTTTTCTGAAGAAGAAAAATTGAAACAGTTGTTTTTGTACTCTAGAGGTCATGTGATTGTATCAAGTAGCAAACCATTGCAAAAGTCTTACCTGAGCCGTAATGGAGGGATTTTCTACAGTAATTTTGAACAAGTATTGGCCGACGAAACCACATCGGCAGGAGCAAGGTTACCCACCTGGGAAGGAGTATTGCAAAAGGTATCGGTCAAAGTAAAAAAACAAGCCCGAAGCAAGGGATACGTGCAAGAACCACAACAACAAGGAGCTGCTAACGTCACTTACAACCATTAATACAAACAACCCATGGTAAAAAACATCAAAGAATTGAGCACTACGGTAGGTTTACTTGTTTTGTGGATGTCAATAGGGATATCTTGCGATAAGGTAAATCAATTGCCTTACAAACTAGTGGTAAACACAGTAAAAAAAGCTACCAAAATAAGTGCGATACAATGGCAACCACCCATCAATGCCCGCATGTTACCTCAGAAAAAAAGCCGTACTTACCCAAGCACAAATACAATTGCTGAAAACTACTTTGCTGGATAAAAAAAATTACGATACTTTAAAGGTGAAACCTGCTTGTGGGTTCAAGGTTACTTATGGTTTTGAATGGATTCACCACCAAGACACTTTACTTACTTTGACCGACCAATCTTGTCAACAGTTTCGTTTGGTTATGCCCAATATAGATACCCTACTATTATCCAAACGAATCACCCAAGTAATGCAGAAATTATTAAAAGAAGCATTTCCAAAAATGCAGCCATTTCATCCCGCTATCAAAGTACATCCAGATTTGATGGAGACGTTGACTAAACCATATGTAGATCAAATACTAAAAGCCACCCAAGCCAAGGCCTACTATGTAGAAAGTTTCAAGCCTCGGCGGGGAGATACCTCCAAAAAAGAGTTATTCGAAGGATACCCAGTAATCAAGGGGATTAAAACTAATTTGGAGCCACTACACTTGATAAAACTCAAAAAAATCCTGTTGAATCATCATCATTATGATTTGTCGGGCAGCGTAAGCTTGTGTTTGTTTACCCCTAATTTTGGCGTTAGTTTGCAGAATGGCTCCGAAAAAATCAATATTTTGGTAGGCCTTGGTTGTGATAAATGGCGATTTATAATAAAAGGACAATCTCCAAAATCCCTGGAAGCCACCCATGGGCATTCAACATTATTGGCAGTGATCAAGAAAATCTTCCCCGATATTAGAGCGATTCAAGGAATTAAATGAGTTTTATAATGTACCTTACAGACCTTAAAAATCTGTAAGGTATAAATACTTATCAAACCTCCTCTATACCCAAAACTCACCTTACTTCACCCCATTACCAATTCCAACATTTTCTCGAGTACTGGGTTACGGTTCTTAGTGTTCCATGCAACAGAGAGAACAGCTCGAGCTGAGATATTGGTGAGCTCAATAAATTTTATTCGCATATCATACCCTTGGGTGAGCGACGTGGGGACGATGGAAACGCCAAACTGGTTTTCTACCAAGCGGAAAATGGTATTGGCGTGCACACTATAATGCGTAATATTAGGAGTGAAACCCGCTTGCTCAAATACACCCATGATCCGATCGAAATACCCTGGACTAAAGTTTTTCTCGAACAAGATGAAAGACTCATTTTGTAATTGAGCAAGTGATTGAAAACTATGCGCATCCAACGCGTGATTTTGGGGAAGTACCAGACTAAAAGTATCGTTGAGCACTGGATGTAGTTGTAAATCTTTGGGCACTTGGTTGAGCCTTACAAAGCCTATATCTATCTCTTTGTGAAGGAGGGCGTTGACTTGACGCGTATTGTCCATTTCGGTCAGGTTAAACAGAATGGTAGGGTGTATTTGTCGAAGTTTGATCAATAACTCAGGGATGACATTTTGCATGGCTGAGCCTACATACCCCAGTTTAATGTTGCCTTCTTGGCCTTTTTCCAGAAGTTGAGTATGGCAAAAGGCCTCTTCCAGATTTTTGAGCAACAAGCCCACCTCTTGTTTGAGGTATTGCCCTGCTGGAGTGAGTATTACCTTGCGGTTGTTGCGTTCAAAAAGCTGTACTCCCAAATCTGCTTCCATTTGCCGAATTTGTCGACTGAGGCCTGGCTGAGAGATGTACAGCCGTTCGGCTGCTTTACGAAAGTGCAATTCTTCGGCTACCATCATAAAATAGCGTAGGTGGCGCAATTCAATATTCTGGATCATCGTTTTTCAATTTGGTAATGGTATCTTGGTGTGATGTTGCAATATGACCATTTTTGATGCTTAAAAGTTATCAATTATTGATAAAAATGATCTTGTTAAGCATCAAAATTATCAGGAAATTTGGGATAATTATGTATAATTGATGTGAGACAGTTTTTCTAACACATACCGAGGTATTGAAAAACGACGTCACTTTTGTGATTCATCAAAAACCCCCAATCATCAAAAAAATGCTCACTACCACCACCCAATTTCAAGAACAAATACTTCAGGGAATCCCTAGTGAATTACCTACCAAACGCGATTATCCTCAGCAGGCCAATCGTGCGCCCAAACGAAAAGACATATTAAGTACCGAAGAAAAAAAACTCGCCATCCGCAATGCCTTGCGTTATTTCCCTAAAGCCTGGCACGCTGAATTAGCCCCTGAATTTGCTCAGGAACTCAATGCGTATGGTCGCATTTACATGTATCGTTTCAAGCCAGCCTACGAAATGTACGCCCGACCCATAGAGGCGTATCCGGCCAAGTCGCAGCAGGCAGCATCCATCATGTTGATGATTCAAAACAACCTGGACCCTGCGGTAGCCCAGCATCCCGAAGAACTGATTACCTACGGGGGCAATGGAGCCGTATTTCAGAATTGGGCCCAGTATCTGCTTACCATGCAATACTTGGCTACCATGACCAACGAACAAACCTTGCATATGTATTCGGGCCACCCTATGGGCCTGTTTCCCTCTTCTCAAGAAGCTCCACGAGTAGTGGTGACCAACGGAATGATGATCCCCAACTACTCTAAACCCGATGATTGGGAACGCTATAATGCACTCGGGGTAACGCAATATGGTCAAATGACCGCAGGCTCTTATATGTATATTGGCCCCCAAGGAATCGTACATGGAACCACCATTACCGTGATGAATGCCTTTCGTAATACCTTGCCTCAAGGCGAAACTTCCGCGGGTAAAATTTTTCTGACGGCTGGACTGGGAGGAATGAGTGGGGCCCAGCCCAAAGCAGGAAACATCGCTGGTTGTATTACAATATGTGCTGAAGTAAACCGCAACGCTGCTGAAAAGCGTCATAGTCAAGGTTGGGTAGATGTATTGATAGACAATGTAGAGGCTTTGGTAACCAGAGTAAAAGAAGCCCAGGCCAATCAGGAAATCGTCTCTATTGCTTATGTAGGCAATGTAGTGGACGTTTGGGAAGCTTTTGCTGAGCAAGACATCTTTGTTCATGTAGGGTCCGATCAAACCTCTTTGCATAACCCCTTTGCTGGAGGGTACTATCCCGCAGGTTTGTCGTTGGAAGCCGCTAACCAAATGATGCGCGAAAATCCGGCTCAGTTTAAAGAAAAAGTATACGAATCATTGCGTCGTCATGTAGCTGCAGTAAATCGGCATTGTGCCAAGGGCACCTATTTCTTTGACTATGGCAACGCTTTTTTGCTAGAATCTTCGCGGGCAGGAGCTGAGGTAATGGCTGAAAATGGCATTGATTTTCGCTACCCATCATATGTTCAGGATATTTTGGGACCGATGTGTTTCGATTATGGTTTTGGGCCGTTTCGTTGGGTGTGTACTTCAGGCAAGCCCGAAGATTTACAAAAATCGGACGAAATAGCTACTCAAGTATTGCAAACGATGAAACAACAGGCGCCCAAGGAAATTCAGCAACAAATGGAAGACAATATCCAGTGGATTGTGGAGGCAGGTAAAAACAAAATGGTAGTAGGCTCACAAGCACGTATTTTGTATTCCGATGCGGAGGGTAGAGCCAAAATTGCCCAGGCTTTTAATCAAGCGATTGCCCAGGGAGTGATTTCGGCCCCGATTGTATTGGGACGTGACCACCATGATGTAAGTGGCACCGATTCGCCTTACCGCGAAACCAGTAATATTTACGATGGGAGCAAATTTACCGCTGATATGGCCATTCACAATGTGATTGGAGATAGTTTTAGAGGAGCTACTTGGGTATCTATCCATAATGGAGGAGGAGTAGGCTGGGGAGAAGTGATGAATGGAGGTTTTGGAATGCTGTTGGATGGTACTCAAGAAGCCGAAAATCGCCTAAAGAAAATGTTGTTTTATGATGTAAACAACGGGATCGCACGTCGTTCATGGGCGCGTAATCCGAACGCTCGTTTTGCCATTGAACGGGAAATGGCACGTACACCCGAGTTACAAGTTACCTTGCCTAATTTGGTAGACAATGACCTACTAGAAGGACTTGTATAAGTATTTGCCAAATATATATAGCGTATCAGAATTGACTACCCCGTAACGCTGACCAGTTACGGGTATTATTTTATTTATGAACTTCCTTATTCGTCGAGCACTATTTCACAATGAGGGAGCCATTCCTTGATTTTAATGGCCTCTTTTTGAGAAATAGGGTTGTTTTTCAATCGTAAATTTTTTAGTTGAGTAAGTTGCTGGATAGACGAAGGCAGCGCAGTGAGTTGGTTATCATTGAGAAACAAACGATGCAAATTGGTTAATTGTCCTATTTCTTCGGGTATACGAGTAAGGCGATTGTTGTGTAAACTAAGTACCTTTAATTGTTGTAATTCCCCTATTTCATGAGGGATATGGGTAATCTTATTTTCGTAAAGTGTTAATTCCTGCAACTGGTTCAATTTTCCAATTTCAGCCGGCAACTCTTGAATGTGGGTATTGGTAACCCAAAGCAATTTGAGTTCAGCCAATTGGCCAATTTCTTTGGGGAGCTTTGCCAAGAGGTTGTAGCCCATCGAGAGCGAATTTAGGTGAACCAATTGACCTATTTCAGAAGGTAAATCGGTCAGTTCGCGATCTGTAATGAGCAGATCATATAAATTCTGAGTATACTCTTTTTCCAGTCCGTAACGCAAACATAGCAAAATGTGTTGTCTCAGGTGTTGAGCTACTGCATTGTTATAATTGGTTTGTAAACCTACACAGAGCTGAAATGCCAATTCTATATTTTGAGGATTTCTCGTGTTGAATAAGGAAGTGATTTTATGATTTTGGTCGTCTCTCTGATCCATATATTTTCATTAAACAAATATGACACCAGCAAAATAAAACCTGGTTTACTGGCTTGCTCTATTTTCAGGCTTCCTTGACTGTACGTGTTTTCCAAAGTAAAAGTCGCAATCACCCTCTAAATAAAATAGGTCAGGAACAATATTCCTGACCTATTTGTCATAAAGTAAGTATTTAACTGCTTATTTACTGTCATTCACTACAAAGCGTTTGGTAGTGGTAATGCCGTTCTTGGTGATGCGTATCAAGGCCCCTTCACTGGCGTGTGAAGTCTGAATGATCATGACTTGAGCATTGATCTTTTTGTATCGTAGATACTGTATTCAACTTTTTAATTGTGAGAAAATTGCCACTAATGGCCGTAGCAAACCCGTTGCGGGCGTGTACCGAATACGTAGACTTGAATACCTTGATACCATTGTATTCTTGTTGGTATTTGATGTGCTGGTAACCAAGTCGGTCGGTCCATTCCTTGACTTTCAACAAATAATCAGCCATTTTCAGATTCAACTGGGCTTTCAGGAAAGCATCCATTTCGCCGTTACTCACCCGGTAAGCACGCTGCTTGAAAGTTTTGAATGCGGGTGGGGTAGTAACTTTGGGGTTTCCTCTTTGGGCGGATGCCATCAAACTGACCTAAAGGAGCATGAGTACTCCCAGGGCTTTTGGCCAAAAGTGTAATTTTCTCATAATTTTAATGATTGTAATATAACTGTGTTAATATAAACTTGACCCAAATAATGGCAAAAGTGAAGGGATTTTAAAGTTTTCGAAGTAAGCTTTAAGTATACAAAGGCGAAAAAGTAAGTATACAAAAAGTAAACAAAAAGAGGAGAAAGTGTCTTGAGTGCGTTTTAGGCTAGTTTTGCTATTTTTATAACTTATCAGAGGCAATTTTGTTTGCAAAAAAAGCCACATGTTAAAATAGTATCAGT
>CALDJV010000930.1 GCA_937899305.1 uncultured Cytophagaceae bacterium | reverse complement strand
GTGCAACCGCAGATTCAGGCGAATAAGTCAGTTGACTCGACTTTGTTTGTGGCTGTACTTGCTCTTTTGTGCAAGCTGTTACCAGCAATAAAGTAATCGCCAGTAATCCGTAAAAACATTGATGTAAATTCATAAAATATTGGTTAATTAGTTTGAGGCAATGTTAGAGAGTTGGTGTCAAAAACCCTCAAAAGCCCCCTATACAAACGCTATACGGGGTGTTTATAAATGCTATACACATCGCGTCTAAACAAGGCTTGATTATTGACTTTCAAGCTTTTAACGGATAGTTTTTTTGGCGAAAAATAGAAGTGCTGATAGACAAAAACTGGGTACAGTAGTGTTCCTAAAGACTACTACACCCAGCTTTTTTCAAAGGTGTCGTCATTGCCTCAGTTCATGTCTTTACGGAATGACCGAAATTTTGAGAAACCTGACTTACAGTTACTACGACAAGGTGGATTTGCTTCCACATGAATTGCTCTCCACCCCGGTTTGGTGTCTCCACGAACCGATGAGGTCTCCCAAATCAGGCATAGATTAGTTTTTAACAAACCTTTTCCATTTTATAATTCACTAAAACTTCCCCTTGTCGCTCATTTTCTTGCTTTTGGACAACCAAGAATCCATTTTTCTCAAAAAAAGGACGGGCAGTGATGCTTGCATCGGTTGTAATGGCGACTGCCTGTTGGGCCTCAGCATAGGTTGTCAAGGCCTCTAACAGGGTTTGGGCAATCCCTTGGCGCTGAAAATCGGAGTGTACGTACAATAAATCCAGGTATCCAGTGGAGGTAACCGATCCAAAACCGACCAACCGATCGCGCATTTCTACTACCAAGAAAAATTGAACTTCAATGCGTTGTCGCCAACGATCAGTATTTTCTATGGCTTGGGTCCATACCGCAATTTGCGCTGGGGTATAATCCCGGCTATTGACTTGGCCAATGGTGGTCTTGAATAGCTCAAGAATGGTGGGTAAGTCTTGGTGGGTAGCTTTACGAAGTTTCATAAATATTCGACTGAATTTTAAAGCGCTTTCTTACAATATGCTCACACTAACAGACATTTTCGGCTGTAGAAACACGGCCTACTTTAGCCAAAAAGTCTAGTAGGACGCAATATATTAACTGGCCTTTCGCAGGTCAAAAGTTTGTTTATTTTTAATAAATACCAGTTACAAAGTTCAGGTGAAAATATGAACAACTAGAGTTCATTAAGCCTTTCATTTTTTTCTACAGCAGGACAATATCCAGTGGATATTGGGCCAGCCAAGAGGGACGGAACGAAACAAAAAATGCCGCGGCTCTAGTCTGTCTAGCTAACGCATTCACAACTGTATTTCTTGTGAGATTTCCAAATAAAATCACTGCGAAAGGTCAGATATTAATAAAAAATACGGACAAATTTAGAGAAGAAAAAAGATTATTGTAAATTAACTAATAAATTAGTTAAACAAGTGATTCAATTGAAGTCATGAAAAAAATCACCTTTTTATTTTACCTCATCATTTTTGGTTTCATTGGCTTGTCCTGTATTTGGGATCGGGATACTATCGCCATGGAACGCCAGCGTTTCCCCAATACTTTGGAAGTCATCGCGGGAAACTTCTTACGCCACTCTCCTGAATTTTACCAATGGCGTATCCAAGATCGCGAAGCCAAACTCAAAACCAACCCCAAACAATGGAACTACTACGATGATTTGGCAGTGGCTTATGACAAAACCGGAAATCACACCAAGGCTATTGAGTTGATGCAGCAAAAAGACAAGTTGCACCCCAATCAATATGAAACCTATGCTAACCTAGGTACTTTTTATATCCACAACAAACAATATCAAGAAGGCCTCAAATACATTGACAAAGCCATTGCAATCAATGCCAATGCCCATTTTGGACGAGAAGTGTATCAGAAGTATTTGGTGGAATACATATTGAGCAAAATGCAAAATGGAGTGATCGATTTGCCTTTATATCAACCCAGTAATGGAGGTACCAGCCTCAACTTTTACCATTTTTTGCTCAAAAAGCCGATAAAAGCCAATATGAAACCTCCTAAAGCGGCCGTAAAAGGAATATTGGGAATGATGAAGTTTGGCAACTTTCGTTCGCCGGTCTTGCTAGAAGCCTTGGGTGATTTATTGAGAATGTACCCTAAAAGCGTAAAACACAACGCCAGTATTTTAGCTTATATGGCTTACCAAAAAGCAGCGATGGAAATAAATACCAGCACCGCAACACAACACTTTGAGAAAAGAGATGTTTTTTGGGAATTAGGATCAGCAAAAGAAGCTTCTAAGACCAAGGCGGGGTACAAAAAAATACTTGCTGATGCGATCAAATCGGGAGACCGTTTTTATAATCAAATCAGAAGTGATGAAATCCGTTGGATTAAAGCAGGTAAAAATCCTGAAGAAGAGTTTGCAAACAAATATTACAAAACTCCACCCAAACCCACTAGTCCAAAGAAAGCACCTGGGTTAGAAGAAAGACAGCCTAAAGATACCATTACAAAAACGACGGAGAAAACATCTCAAAAAGGTATTTCTAAAACTTCTCAACCAACTTTACCCAAAAACACGAAAAGAGAAACCAAAAAACAAGCAACAGAAAGAAAAGCCAGGAAAGAGTCATTTCCCATCATCCCCATTGCACTCGTGTGCCTGGGTGGTTTAATCATTGGCGCACTGATATTTCAACAAAGAAGAAGGAAAAGTTAACAGTTAATCACTCTATTTTCACCTTTCCTTTGCTTCTTTTTTGACCTCATACTTTAGGCCATTCTTACGAAACTCTCCCATAATCAGGTGAATCATCAAACCATAACTTTTGATGCCTTCACTTTGGGAGTTGGCTTTGAGAAAAAGATCATAAAAGGCTTTAGCAAGGGGCTCAAGAGGGTTTTGGAATTGATTCCAGTAGGCTCGGCTGGCTCGCAAATCGTGTAAAAAACCAGGGCTCAACTTTTTACGCAACCGTTTAAAAGCCGTAGAATCGGTATAACTCAACGCGCCCAGGGCATATCGTACTGCCAATACATTGCCCGAATAACGAAATACAGGAGAAGGATGGTATTGGGTAGTCATGTAAGCCAAATAGTTGGCCTCAGTCTCGGAGGCAATGCCAATTTGATGGGCCATTTCGTGGCAAATGGTGGCGGGTAACACAAAGTCGGGCATGTCCATATTGACATTGGCTTCGCCCGTAAAAGGAAAATAAATGCCTCCATTGCCAAAAAAGGACATCAGTTGAGGAACAAATACGCTCTTCACCGACCAATACTCGTACCGATACTGGGGAAACACTTTGGCAAAGTTGGCGTATCCTTTCACTGCTTCTTCTCGCATTTGACGATGGCTCATTTCAAATTTGATGGCTTTGGTAGTATCATCTGTAATTTCATCACGGCTGGTATTGGTAAGCACGATCAGCCGATCACACATTTGCTCTAGTTCTTGGGGGGTGATTTTTTTAATTTCCAGCCCCACCGTTTTGATGATGCTTGGCCGATGGTAATTGAGCCCCCAAAAAACCATAAACAGGAAATAAAACAGTGAAACTCCAAACAAACCATGAAGGCCTACACTCCCCAAGAACTTTTTCCAGGTAATTTTTCGGCGAATGCGTTTCCAAATTTGACGCAAAAACCAATAGGTGGCCAAAAACACCAAAGTATAAAATATGATTTGCCCAAAAGCAAACGGCATAAACCCAAACATGAGTCGCAGGGTTTTGCTCAACCAACTATAGAAACCATAGGTATACCAACGTTCCAGTGATTCGGGGTTAGACGCTAACAATTGTACTACCAACACTTGAATGGGCAAACTAAAAGCAATGATGTGTTTCCAGTATTTTTTGACTTTCCCCATATGGTTTTACTAGAGTTTGGATTAGAAAATAAAGCAAAAAAAATTGGCATCAACCGAAGTCAATGCCAACAAATATAAGATTTTATCACAGGATTTATTCAGTTTATCCAAAACCTAGTCGGCTACTTGATTTTGAGCCAATACAAATCCATTCAGGTTTTTAGAACGCATAATGACTACATAGCTTCCCCCTCCTTCGGCTCGGTAATTATACTCTATTGATTTCAATCTGCCATTACTGGAACGATTAACCACCATTTGGTCGGTCCAGGCATATGATTTTTTATCTGGGTTATTAATTTTTTCTTTGATTAAACTGCCTCCATCTGGGAAATGCAACTTGGGAGGAATACCAAACAATTGTTTAGCTACAATGAAGGCTTCGCTCCAGCTTTGGGTGGGTATATGGATGGCATTGTTGAATTGTTGGTAGCCATCGTAGTCTTTGTTTCCGGTTTCGGTCATTACTTGCATGCCATTTCGTCGCAAGATTTGAGCATACTTCTTTACTTCGGTGTACTTCTTGGGAGCTACAAATTTTGAAAGGTAGCCCTCGAATACATAACCCACTTTGCCTTTGTAACTCACCTTGGCCATGCCTCCCTTGATGTTGTCTACCATAATCATTTGAGATGGCACTCCGGCCACGTAGGTGACTCGTGTACCATAAGTCAGCCGAGCAATTTTTTTGGCAGAAGTACTAGGCTTTTGACGCATGTTGAGTCCATTAGGCGCCAACACATAATAATATTTTACTTTATTATCTTTTTTTGTAGGGGTTGCCTGCACCGTAAACATTGTGCAAGCACAAATGAGGGCACAGTAAATAGTTCGTATTGTTGTTCTTACTTTCATATAATAGTGTTTTTGATTTAGTGAGTTTTATCCTCATACTATAACTACTAATTTCTATAAAAATTTCTTTTTTTTATACGAAACCGTAGTCGATTTAT
>CALDJV010000929.1 GCA_937899305.1 uncultured Cytophagaceae bacterium | reverse complement strand
TTACATTATAACTTGCCAGTACGCCCTCACCAGTAGCCGCGGCAATTTGGGCAATGGCGCCCTTTCTTACATCCCCGGCAGCAAACAAACCTGGAATGCGCGTCTTGGCACTGTCCTCATCAGTCATTACAAAACCGCGTTCGTCCAGTGCTACGTCGGTTGCTTGCAAAAACTGAGTGTTTGGAATCATCCCTATAAATACAAATGCACCATCAGAAGCCAGTAGCTCTTCTTCCCCAGTTGCATTGTCCTTGATTCGGATACCCTCAAACTGATTCTCTGAGTTTTTGACAAAAGCAGTGGTACTTTTGTTCATATACGTTTGAATATTGTCAATGCCCGGCAACTTGTCAACGTAGGTTTTACTGGCGCTAAATTCTACTTTATTAGAAATGAGCTTGATGTTTTTTACCATTTTAGAGAGAAAAATACTTTCATCAAGGGCGGTATTCCCACTACCAATCACTACCAATTCTTTGCCCTCGTAAAAAGGACCATCACAAGCGGCACAAAAATGAATCTTGCTACCCAGAAAATCATTTTCACCGTCTACATTCAGCTGGCGATAGGTAGACCCAGTAGCAATGACTACCGCACGGGCCGTGTAGTGTTTGTTATTGCTATGAATATGAAAATAATCGTTATGGCGGGTAATATTGGTGACATCAATGCCCATATCGAGCTTGGCTCCGTAGGTTTGGGCCTGTTCAGCCATTTTCATCATCAATTCTGGACCAGAGATATTGGTAAAACCGGGGTAGTTCTCGATCAATGCAGTGTAAAAAGCATTGCCACCTACATTTTTCTTCTCTAAAATGACCGTATTGTACTTATCTCGTTGCAAATAAATGGCCGCAGTCAACCCAGTAGGCCCCGCTCCAATGATGGCTACGTCGTAAAAGTTTTTAGATTCGTCGGGTTGAATATTCAGCTTGGCAACCAAATCTTCTACTTTGGGATTGGTCAAAGCTTCCCCATCTATTTCAAGGGTCGGTACCAAGCGTTGTCCATTGTTCACCTTTTCTACATAAGTAGCTGCTTCGGCATCTTCGTCTACGTCTATGTAATGAAATTTTTGTTCGTAAGCATTCAAGAAAGACTTGATGTCTTTGCATTCCAGGCACTTTTTAGCACCATAAAAAATAATATTTGCCATAGCAATATTTCTTTAATTTTAGAGACCGGGTATTTGATTGCTCAAAATAATGATAATAATCTGATGGGTAAACAAAGGAAGCGTAATGAAAGTTCTGACGAAGCCTGAGGCGGATGTAACAAAGACTAGCTAAGTACACAAAAATGAAGTAAAACCCTGCAACTGATGGAATTCAATGTTGTATCGGTGATCAGTTTAGTAGCAAACGGCTCATCAGAGTGATGATGTAAGGATAGTTTGTTGGGTGATAGAGGGCAAAAAAAAGTCACTCAATCGCAATCATAAGTGACTCATTATTTTATCAACATTGTTTTTTCTTGATTAAGCACTAGGCATTAATTTAATTTTAAATATTTTAAATTGACTTTTTTCTTTGTTGTAGAAAAACTTGTTCAATACATCAAAAATGTCGTTGCCTCTAAACCAGGATGTTTGTACTTCGTCTCCCTTTTTGTTTTCCATCCATTCTATTGCATACGTTTCCTGGTGTTTTTTGTATTCATTGATATAGGCAATCATTTCTTCCAGAATATTGATTTTATTGTTGCCCATACAAGAATGAAACAAAAATTTATGGTTGTGTTCCTGATTGATCGTGATCAAATCAAGCTTGATAGTAGGGGCTTGAGAGTTGCTACCCGTGTTTACAATGTTATAATCAAAATAAATTTGAGTCTCATCCAATAGTTCACGTACCTGATTCTCTAAATTTATTTCCTGCAACAATACCTCGGTAGGTTGCTGTATGGCGTTGGTTCTCTCCATCATATGACAAAAAATCTTTTTGTTTCAGTGCTAAGTAAAACTACATCAATAACCTAATCCATTTGGCTGATCTCTCGTCGCTATACTTCTTCAAAAACTTGTCCTGTAAGGAACTTCAGGAGCTCCTTTGGTTAAACTAAAAGAGCAAAAATTAGCTAAAGCAGAGCTCGTCACAGCAAGCTGTAGACTCAGTTTTTCTCATCGTCTAGCAACCAGATACTTGTCCTGTAAGGATCTACCAAATTTAGATTACTTTATTTTTTCCGTTTTACTAACAAAAGTAACGAGATATAAGTTTCGGGTGAAACTAATTGTATTTTTTTTCAATAGAATTGAAAGTGCTCATCTAATATAATCAATTTATGACTACTTTGAGCGAACTTTTGCAAAAAACTGTGGTCCTGATTGGTGAATATCTAGATCAAAATAATTGACTGGTTGCTGTCACATTGAGCGTGGTTCTGTATCTAATGTTACCAAGGCATTATTGTTATTTTGGTTACGTAAGATTGGAGAAAGATTTTGAGTAAAAAGGAACCATTTGTAACTAGACAGAGTTGTCTAAACAATTACAGTAAATTTTGTTTTTTGGCAAAAAAAAAGCCAAATTTAGACATACAACTAATTCATCTAAATAAGCTAAAGCTTACTGAAATATCATGAAGGAAACTTCTTCGCTTGGTCAACAATACCAAGAAACTCGACAAATGTCTCTGGATCTGTGCGCACCTTTGAGTCCTGAAGACTATGTAGTTCAACCTGTTGTAGATGTAAGCCCGCCCAAATGGCATTTAGGGCACACCACCTGGTTTTTTGAAAATTTTATCTTAGCCAATGAACCTGGCTACAGTTTATTCAATCCTGAATTTAATTACTTTTTCAATAGTTACTATGAAAGCCAAGGTGAACGGGTATTACGTACCAATCGTGGAAATATGACCCGCCCTACCATTCAGGAAATCAAAGCTTACCGACAGCATGTGGACGAGCACATGCAGCAATTTTTTGCCAAATATACCGAAGTACCCCAGGACCTGTTTTATGTGCTGGATGTTGGTATACAACACGAAAAACAACATCAAGAACTGTTGGTGACTGATTTGAAGTATATTTTGGGAGGGAATCCGTTGTTCCCGGTATATCATCAAAACGGAGTGCATCAGTCACAGGCGTTTGATTTAACCGAAAAATACCTTGCTGTGGAAGCTGGAGTGTATACCATTGGCTACCAAGGCGATGGTTTTTATTATGATAATGAAACTGGCGTTCACCAAGTATATTTACATCCTTATCAGATTCAGGATCGCCTCATCACCAATGGTGAATACCTAGAGTTTATGCAAGCGGGTGGATACGCTCACTTTGAACACTGGTTGGCCGAAGGCTGGGATTGGGTAAACCAAAATGAAATAAAAGCACCTTTCTATTGGTTTCAACAAGAAGGAGAGTGGTTCCATTACTCTCTACAAGGGTTTAAAAAAATAAACCCTTACGAACCGGTTACTCACGTGAGCTTTTATGAAGCAGATGCCTTTGCCAAATGGAGAGGCAAGCGCTTGCCTACTGAATTTGAATGGGAGGTGGCTTGTAATCAATATGCCCCAGAAGTTCCCCAAGAGGCCAATTTACTGGAAAGCAAGCACTTTGTTCCAGTGAGCAAAACAAATAATGATTATCAACTATTTGGCGAAGTTTGGGAATGGACCAATAGCGCCTATTTGCCCTATCCTTATTACGAGAAAGCCGAAGGTGGACTAGGAGAATACAATGGTAAATTTATGGTAAACCAAATGGTTTTACGGGGTGGTTCTTGTGCGACTCCCAAAGATCAAATTCGCAGTAGCTATCGTAATTTCTTCCACGCTGACAAGCGCTGGCAGTTTACTGGTATTCGTTTGGCCGAAAACGTTTAATGTATCAAAAGAAGTGGTATTAGGATAAATACTACTTCTATTTTTTTATAATTAGGTAAAATCCAGGTATGTACCGGATTTAGGTTAGGATAAGCACCTTGTTCTATTTTCGATACTAAGGAACAGATTCAAAATAAATGTTTGATTTTGGCAAAATTGCTTGAAGCTAGATAAGACACTTTTTGTGGATGTAGCAGTGCCTCAAAGGTTCGCCCGACAGTCATTAGATGTTGGCGTAGCCAAAGCTTTGCCTTTTGGTTTAAGCTAACAGAAGCGCTGCCAACGGCTAAAAAGTAACGAATATAGCAAAGAGCAACAAAGCAAAAACAGTCAGTTATTGTGGACACGTTCCTGAATATTTGGTAACTGTAATATTTTTTAATTCAGTACCTGTCATCTCAGTTCCAGATTTTGGACCTGTTTACAAGTTCATTGCTTGAGCAAGTACTTACAACTAAGCTTAATATTTTGGAAACTACAACAACTGTTTTTCACGACACATTTGCTTCTGACATTGTAGAAGGCCTGTCTTCAACTCCTAAATTTTTATCGTCTAAGTATTTTTATGATGAAAAAGGAGACGCCATTTTTCAACAAATTATGGATATGCCTTCTTATTATTTGACCCGAAGCGAATACCAAATTTTTGATACACATAAAGACGCCTTATTACAATTGTTTGGTCCAGCGGGTACGCCTTTTCATTTGGTTGAATTTGGAGCAGGTGACGGGCTCAAAACTAAAGTATTGTTAGAACATTTTATCGAACAAAAAGCTTATTTCCGTTATTTACCCATCGATATTTCTGAAAATGTACTGAGTTTACTCACGCATGATTTGGAAATCAATTTTCCAAAATTAGAAGTAGAGCCATTGGCCAACGATTACTTTGAGGCATTGAATATATTGAACCAACGCGAACAAAACGAACGCAAAGTAATCTTATTTTTGGGGTCTAATATTGGCAATTTTGAACACGAGCAAGCCATTGGATTTTT
>CALDJV010000928.1 GCA_937899305.1 uncultured Cytophagaceae bacterium | reverse complement strand
CTCAAGTTCTTAACGCTGACAGACTAAATGCCGAGTCTAGCTGACGCATTCAGAACTGTATTTCTTGTAGGGTTTCCAAAGAAAATTACTGCGAAAGATCAGCTGATAACCAACTGAAGTGCCTATAATTTATTGTGATAGTATTCAATATGAATAAAAGTTTTATTTTCAGCCTGTTATGCCTCGCAACCAGCCATTGCATGGTTCCTAGAGTACCCAAGCCTTTGGCTCAAAAACAAAAAAAAGTGGCCTTGTGTGGGCCTACTACCTGCGAAGTGCTCCACGAAAGCCAGCTCAACCGAAAATACCGAGCAGGGTTTATCAAAGGAGAACGATATGGCTTTTCGGAGGGCTATCGGTCTGGGTTTGAGGCAGGCAAAGCCGATGGACTTGCCAAAGGGCAGCAGCAAGGGAGGCTCGATGGCCAAATGAGGGCCTATGATTACCTCAGTAAATTGGCCAACCCCCCATTCTTGAAAGGCAGCCCCGAACATTTGCAGTTTGCCCAAATGATGCAAAAAACCATTGAGGCCCAGTTTAGGGAAAAAGGCAAACAAGAGGCCATTGATAGCCCCGAGTTTCAAAAAATGCTGCGCGACAAGTACAAACAAGGGCAAAACGATTGTTTTCAGCAAATCTATCGAGCCAATGTACGGTTGGGGCAACAGATCAACCTCAAGCTCGACCCGACCGACAAGCCTTTGATAGATTACGAATATGTGGTGACCCAGCTCAAAGGCATCCGGGGAAACTATGGTTATGCGGCTCCGGCTGCTTTTAGCAAGGTACTGCGTGAGGTTCACAAAGAAATTTTGGGCTATATCGCCCGTTTGCTCGAGGAAAATGAAGACCTGATTGACGACAACATCGACCACAAACTCAACCGTAAGGAAGTTTTTCAGGAATACGACCGTTTGCACGAGGCTTTATCGGCCAAGTATTACCTCCAATACCTCAAGGGCTGTCGGGCCTTGAATATTCATTACCAAAAAAGCTTTTACAACCACGCCATTTATTTTGCGGTCGATGTATTTATTTCAGTGGTCAATGCGGGCATTTGTGCCTTGGCCGATACCATTCTTACTTACGTAAAATCCAATACCCAATACGCCGCCATTACTGGGTTTGAGGTGTTGGGGAATATATGCGAATTGATTACCGCCCAGGTGGTGATGGAGATCGCAGACAAACTTAAAAAACGGGCCTTGTACCACGACTTTAGCGAAAACCACTTGCATATGGTCAAGTCTATTGCCCAAAGCCTCCAAGAGGTGGTGGTGGGGCATCGTACTTTCGAGAAGGAAGCTTCAGCCGACCTGATGTATCAGGCTTACCAGAAAAAAGACCATTATCAACTCAACTCCACCTAAAGGCTACTTTGGGGATTCGGGCCGTGGCCAGCGTAGGGATAGATGTAAGCAAGGTATACTTGCTGGTGGACGAAAATACCCAAACGATTACGGTGGGTATTCCTGATGCGCCTAAGTTGCTTGACATTGTCAGTCAGGGATATTGGGTAAAGCAAGGTGAGCTGAAAAACTCCTACGCACACCAGACCGTGGTGTATCAAACCAAGGCAAAAAAAGGCAAACAGAATGCGCCCACTCCACAAATAAAAACCCGTGAGCACACCTTTCAGATTTCTCCCAAACGTCTGGAAGCCACCTTTCGGCAAAACCAATTTGAACCCCAGGAAATACAAAACCAACTAGCCCCCCTGCGTGCCAATGAGCCGGGCCTGGGCAAAGTGCGACACATCCTAAAAAAGGTGATCGAGCCCATGTTGGTGCTGCCCGGTAGTTGCTACACGGTGTATATGGTGTTTAAAGGAAAGGTGAGTAAGGTGCATGAGGTGAGTTGTAGGTGAGTCTGGACTTTGATAACGCGAACGGGTTTTATGGGCTACATTGTTTCAGTGGTTAATATGTTGGATTGATTTGGGCGGAGTTTGAGAAAAGGAGGGGGAACCCATGTTTGTAAGGTAGTTTTTTGATTTTTTGTTGTTTCCGCCCATAAATAAGGCTATATTCATTATGAGTCATTGGCATCCATTAGTCCAGCGTTCTTCGACATTTTTATCTCAAGCCTTATGCAGTAATAGTAAGCCTAGCAACGGAGCCCAAAGGTTTCTTCAAAAATGGGGAGGGGGAATCCTGGTCAATCCTAAAATCCTGGTAACCGAGTTTACGAGCTCAGCGAAGCTAATCCTGCTTCGGACAGAAAGAGGTAGCTAATTGTCTGAAGCAGGATTGCCCAAGATGGCCGGATTAACCGGATTTTACATTGGTTGAAGCACTAATTTGAATGAGATGTTCGGTATTACTGGGTTCTTTAGTTTCCATTCTAATTGATGCTGTCTTACTGCACCAAACAAAAAGCGACCTATCTAATTCACTTTAGATAAGTCGCTTTTTACGTTTACACACTATCACTAGAGTACGAAAAACCCATCAATTTAATAAACCACTACTTGCAAAATCTGCAAAAAAGATGAGTTTTGATAAATGGTTCCTTTTCTCGAACTCAAGGTAATTCTAGCGAAAATCATAAAATTTCAGCGAAGAAGAGGTTTTGATTTCAAACATTGTAGCAAATTTGGTTAAAAATGGATGCTTTTCTGACGTTCAGTCCAAGATTATAATGGTGAACCGTTATCTGACGCAGCTTGCTGAACGCCTTCTTATATTTCTTTGTCTACTTAATATCCTAACCAAAATTGATTCACGTAGCTTGATAATCAATATTTTCAAAGGAAATCGCCTTAATTTGTTGTAAAGATTGTATATTGGTGTTTTCCTAAAACTTCTAAGGATAAATTCAAATATTATCTTGGTATCAAACAGGCATGTAGCTATGAATTACCTTCAGTGGAATAATGCAATCATCAAACACTTTTTTAATCCCGAAAATGAGGAAAAAGAAGTAACACTGTATTTTAGTGAAAAAATCATTGAAGAAATAGGTGCCGACTACTTTCCTGAGCCTAATCATGGTTATGTTCAGGATTTTTACCAAGCACTTAGACAAGGAGTTTCTTCCATCTCAAACAATGATTACATTCAAAGAATTTTAGACTTAGATCAAAAATCTACCAGCAATATTCTGTCAACGAATGATTACCCACCTTATTTTTCTTACCTCTTGGCATTTATGCTTCCTTTTACCTCTGGTGAAATAGAAGGTGACTTCAACTTGAATAATTTTCATGGTCGTGTCAAACCTTTTCTTGAAGGCAAAGGCTTCACAAAGGATTATGATAAAACTATTAAATATAATTTACAACAGATTGATTATCTATGGAACAAGATCAGTGATTGGTTGATGGAAGACAACAACTTTGATCTGGGTTATTTGGAAAAAATAGAACCACCACATAATCGAAAGTATGTTCAAAAATTTGAATACCACATACTATACAGTAAAGAACAAGAAAAGAAATTATCTCATGTGTTAGCTGATAATAATGTATTACCAGGGGATGTTATTGATGAGAAAGGTATAAAAAAGTTATTGGTCGACAATAACGCATATCTAAAACTGTCAACTAATACAGTAAAAAAAATCCAGGATGATGATTATATAGGTAAAAAGATTATAAAACGGGCTTTTAGATTTTATCAAAATTGGGATGGTGCTGTTGCTACAACAGGAGCGCAAAGAAGATATTCTCGCAATAGGCTTGTTTTATGTTTGAAATTAAAGCTTTTAAAGCAATATTTCCATATCAGCTACTTCAGAATATTTTCAAAAAACAGTCTACCAGAAGATTTAAACCTAACAGTGGCTAATGGAGATACTATAGAGCAGGTAACTCCTGATTTATGGGGATATTCAAAACCTTTAAACTACTCTTTTGACTACCTTGAATCTAATATAGAATTAAGGAATGATGCCAACAAAAGTAAGTATACTTGGAAAACGAAGGATTTTATCATCTTCAAAAAAATCCCAGAGTTTGACTGGGTAGAGATACCCAAAGTAGAGTATGGGGTGGGAAAAACCTTGATTTTATGTAAAAAGGATTTTTTTAAGCAAAGCCTCAAAACTTGGTTTGACAGAATTGAGGACACTTCTAAAAAAGTGTATGATGATAATTCCAAAACCACATTACCAGATGGTTGGATTGTTTTCTTTGTAAAAGACATCACAAGTTTTCCACATGAAGAATACCCTCGGCTAAAACCAAACCAAGAAGAAAAAGTCAAAATTAACTTTGATAAAAGTTTTCATTTCAATGGTACTTTTTATAGAGATCAGCTTCCAAAGGTTTGGCTAGAGGGTACCGAAGAATTAGACAAAGGCATCGTTGCTCGCTATGAGGATGACTCAGAGATAAGCTTACTACAAGAGCAAGACTCTGAACAAGAGTTCATTAATAGTTTTATTTTTACAGAGGAACATATAGCAAAACAAGGGAAGTTCAAACTAATGAGTGGGGAGATTAAATTTCCACGCATCCTGCGAATTGCAGACTTTACCAAAAAAGACAATGGTGCAATAGAAAACTTACTTACCATACGAAATCCCATTGGCCAGCCAACCTACCTAAAGATTATGTAAAAGGTTTGGAGCATTTATTTTCTTCACAAAAAGTAAAAAACTCAATACCTTATCAAGATAAAATAAAAGACTTGTTTGTAAATCTACAAGAAGTTATACCAAGTTTTGATTATAACATACCCTGTTATGATCATCATCCTGGCAATATTTTACTTCATTATATATCAACCAAAGGCAAACTCACCAAACAGGAATTTGATAATGCAGTCTATACATTGCTCAAAACTGCAGAAAAGGAGAAGGATATAAAAAAGCAAATCAATCGACTACGGTATAATTTGCAGAATCTTGGCTTTATAGATTACAATGCTGAAAAAAGTCAGATCATCGTCAATAAACCCCACCTAGTAGTCATACCTGGCCAACCTATCCTTACTACCCTATTAACAGGTGCAAGAGATCAAGGTTTTATGGATCAAATTGCCAACGATACATCTCTTGAAATTGTACCCCAAGAAAACCCTCTGTTGCCTTCTGTTATTTATATTAAATTTGAGAACGAATATGAAGCCCTTGATTTTGCTCAACAACATAATGTCATGTTCAAAAAAGGAGGTTTATACACCCAATTTGCATTAACCCACCATTTTGATAACATCAGTAATTGGCAGAAATACATACAGATCATAACAGACAGCATTAAAGATTTTGAAGGTGGGCAAATGTTTGACATCAATACTTTACGATTTGTTGATAAGCCCGAAGTTGTGAACACACAGTTGGCTTTGGTAAAATTTAAAGGTATAAATGGTTATAAAACGCTTTGGCGCTTATGGTATAAAGGAGAAGCTTATGATATAAAAAATCAGCAATATGGGATTTATCTCTATTTATTTCTTTACAAAAGAAAGTATAACAAAGTAAAAGAGCTTGAAGCAAACATCATTTTATATGATGAGCAAAAACAATACTTGGCGGTTCCCATCTACTGCAGTTTACCTCGCTTTTTTTCTATTAGTCTCTCCTTACTTAGCGGCAGAGAACCCATCACTCAATATTTGCAAACAGAAAATGTTAAGCGCAAAGGTGTATATATCATATACACAAATGTACCCAGAATATTCATCAAAAATACAGTAGTATTCAAATTACACCAGACATTAGTTCCAACTGATATTCATCTTTTAACCCATGAGGAATCCAATACAAGCATTTGAAAAAATAAAGGAAAACTTTATCCTTTATATCAAAACAGCATTTAGTACTAAGTATGCAGACTTTGAAGAAGCACGTGAAGATTTACTGCACCAGGATAAGGTTTTTGCCAGAGCTCCCTGGGTAGAGCCATTACCTACTTATAAGTCGTCTAATCTGAAAGTTGACCAAATAAAAGATATTAACCTAACTTCAGGCGAGCTTCAAACTTTTAAAAAGATTGTCAGTGCTGGACTTATAGGGGACTACCCTCTTTATCAACACCAACACGAAATGCTCACCAAAGCTATGAGTGGTAAGCATTGTGTGATTACCTCTGGAACCGGTTCAGGTAAAACAGAGTCTTTCCTTTTGCCGTTGTTTGCCTACCTTTGTAAAGAGTTAAACAACTGGAAAGAGAATTATAACGAGGTTAATAATAAAAAATGGTGGGCTGACTCAAGTACAGTTGTGAACAAAGGTGCCACAAATTTAACAGCAAAAGCCAAGCAAAGGCCTAATCCTAAAAGGCCGCCCGCAGTGAGAGCACTGTTAGTATACCCTATGAATGCATTGGTAGAAGACCAACTATCAAGATTGAGAAAAGCACTGGACTCTGACGAAGTTAGACAAATTTTAAGGGATGAATACAATGATAACCGTATTTACTTTGGTAGGTACAACTCTACATCACCTGTATCGGGTAAGTTGTACAAACTTGATGATGATGGAAGTATTATAAACAATAAATATAAAGTTCAACAGCTCAAAAAAGAACTCAAAGAAATTGAGGATAATAATGACGCGCTAAGAAAATATATATCAAATAACCCTGATAACCTAGATAGTAACGAAATAACAAACCTTAAGGCCAACTTCCAACGCCTGGATGGGGCAGAGATGAGAACCCGCTTTGATATGCAGGACACGCCTCCTGATATTATGATTACCAACTTTAGTATGTTGAGTATTATGCTGATGCGAGACATAGAAAACCCCATTTTTGAACAAACGAAAGATTGGCTAGAGTGTGCTACTGAGTTTGACAAGACCTTAACTCCTGCCCAAAAAGAAGAAGAACGAAAAGCACGCATTTTTCATATCATTATTGATGAACTTCACTTGTATAGAGGAGGAACGGGCTCCGAAATAGCCTATATCATTCGTATGCTTTTACACAGAATTGGGTTAAGCCCGGATAGTGATCAACTACGAATATTGGCCTCCAGTGCTTCACTGGACGGTGAAGAAGGGCAAGCTTTTTTGAAAGATTTTTTTGGTGCAGAGCAAAAAGAAATTGAGATCATTAAAGGGGAACAAGAAGTGCCTGCAAAGGAAAATAGTGCGAGCCTAAACGAACAAGTGCTCATATTTGAGAAAATAGGGCAATCTTCGGCTGAAGATGGATTAAAGTTACCCAAAGAAGAGGAACAAATAAAGGATGCTTCTGGACTGGATGCTAAACTCAATGAATTATTAAACCAAAAGGTTGATATTATTCAATACCTGCTGACTAATCAAGAGAACATCAAAGCAAGGTTGTATACTGCTTTTGAACTGGATGGAATAATAAGAGCCATGCCTGCTTTTCAAAATGGAAGCCAAGATAATACTGAACAGGTTCAATTTATCTCTGAGGTACTATTTGGGCAAGCACATAAAGAAAACCGACAAGCAATAAAAGGTTTTTTTTACGCTCTGGGATTGCTAGAAAAATATAAAATAAAACATACCTACCCTCGTTTGAGATTTCACCTGTTTTACCGAAATGTACCAGGTATGTGGGGTGAGCTTATCCCTGATAGCCAGATTGAAAAAGGGCAAGCCCCTGTGGGTGAAATATTTACTACCCCAAAAATTTCGCACAATAAACATCGAACATTAGAGCTATTGTATTGTGAAAACTGTGGTACTTTAGCCTACGGAGGAAGTAGAGTACAATATAAGGATGATGATTTAAATCCCTGCACTGAATTGATACCCGTAAGCCCTGACATTGAAGGAGTTCCTGAAACATCACCTGCTACCATTGTCGAAAAAAGAAAGTACAAGGATTTTAGTGTTTTTTGCCCTGGAAAATATGATAAAGACATAGAGCCAGAAAACGCTATTTCAAATACAAATGGGTTAAAACTGCAGTGGTATGATGCCTGGCTCAACGTAAGTACTGGAAGATTGATAATTGATGATCCAAAAGATAAGGATCAATATATTCAAGGGAAATGGTTAAGAGTGATGGATGGGCCAGCAGATATTGCAGATAGCGATCATCAGGCTAAACTTGCCAATAAGATAAGTGCCTTACCTCATACTTGCCCTCACTGCGAAGCCGATTATTCTCATCCCAAGAAAAAGAAGCAATCACCCTTTAGAGGGTTTAGAACAGGTTTTGGCAAAAGTAGCCAAATACTTTCCAAGGAGCTTTTTGACTTGCTGCCTCCTGGGGAAGATACCAAGAAACTGGTAGCTTTTTCGGATAGTCGTGAAGATGCCGCTAAACTCGCCAAAAATATAGAAGAAGAGCACTACCGCTCTTTGCTGAAGGAAGTGATTGTACATAATATTACAGAAACCCTACAGTTGGAAAATAGAATAATACAAACATTGGAGAGTAAGGATGAAGTCGCAAAGCGGGAGATTAAAGAAAAACATGAAAGAAAATACAAAGAAATAGGCAAACTATGGCAAACAGTACATGGTGATTTTGCTGAAGATGATGACAAGAAAAGATATGCTGAAATAAAAGAAAACATTAAACCATTCACCGCTTTTGTGCATCTTGTTACCCAAAAATTGCTGACCTTTGGCATAAACCCTGGTGGACCATTTAAGTCTTTAGAAAACTTCATATCTGATAGTGAATACGAACCTTGGTATCATTTTTTTGACTTTAAGAGTAATACTTATGATTCGTCTATTGATAACTGGAAAAAAACTAGAGATGATATTAATGAGAAAATAGAGAAAAACGTGGCTTCCCTTATTTTTGGTAGACTACATTATAGTTTTGAAGCATCAGGTTTAGGACATGTAACAGTGAATGACAATTATGCGCTACAAATGAACGCCCAAACGTTGGGGATAAATAAAGCTAACTTAGGGCAAATATGCAATGCATTTATGCGCATTTGGGGAGATAACTACAGGCATAACAAGACAGGCTACCCTGTTACTATATACGAAAATTATAAAGCGTTACCCAAACGCAGAAAATCAAAAAAATACATTAAAAAGGTAGCAGAAAAATATGGGATAGATCACCTTGTTTTGGGTAATACTGTGTTTGATATTCTTGAGAAAAATGGACATAAAGGAAGGTTGGCAATGAATAATACCAGCATAAAGATAGCCAGCGAAAATACCCCCTACTATGAATGTTCCAAGTGTGGTACCATTCACCTGCATCCATCAGCACATACCTGCGTTTTTTGCCTGAGTGATTTACCAAAGGACCCTCAGGGGAGTACTAAAGAACTTTGGAATAAAAGTTATTTAACCGCAAGACGTAATCAACCATACAATCCTTTTAGGTTGCATACTGAAGAACTCACCGGGCAAACCGATAACCAGTTGCTAAGGCAACGCCAGTTCAGAAACATTTTTCTGAATCCAAAGGATAAATTAACCCAACAAATCGATGTATTGAGTGTCACCACTACATTGGAGGTAGGGGTAGACATTGGAGCGTTACAAGCTATTTTTCTAGCCAACTTACCTCCTCAAAGGTTTAACTATCAGCAACGGGTGGGGCGAACTGGCCGAAGAGGGCAGTTGTATTCCTTTGCTTTAACCTTTGCCCGTGGACGAAGTCATGACGAGTACTATTTTGAAAACCCCTTGAGCATTACTGGGGACAAGCCCCCTCAACCTTTTTTGAGCCTGAACCAGAAACGTATTTTTAAAAGAATGCTCACCAAAGCGGTGCTCAGGTTTGCTTTTAAAGAAATGGGAACTACACAAGGCTCTGTACACGGAGAATTTGGTGATATAGCCGATTTTAAGGAATCTGAACTACAAAAAACCATTGATGCTGATCTTGATGGCATTATTCAAGGTATTTTTAATGGACTAAGGGTAGGGGTGAATAAAAACGGGCAACCTGCATTTGAATTTGAAAAGTTGAAAGACTACATCCATTCTTTACCTGCTGAAATCACCAAAAAACTTCAAGAGCAAAGCAAAACAGGAGGAGACTTGTCAGAATTTTTGGCCGAAGCAGGCATATTGCCTATGGCAGGCATGCCCACAAGAATAAGAAACCTGATTCATGGCTTTAAGCAACAGGATAAAAGGAAAAATAGTGATTATGAAACGTTGTCGATAGACAGGGATTTGAGCATGGCCATATATGAGTTTGCCCCTGGTGCCCAAAAAACCAAAGATAAGGGCGTAATTCAAGCCATTGGTTTTACTCCTGATATACGGGAGATCAGTAAAAACTATGCGAATGGGCACAAGATGCAAGCCAAAATAATGCATAAAGATGCATTTACTGAGAGAAAGTGGATGATACAAGACGAGCACACCAAATTGATAAAGTCAATGCCTTTTGACAAGACTACAAGGGTAGTCGATGAAGAAAAATATAGCTCTAGTAATCCCAAAAGCAAGGTTTTTATAGGAGCAAGCCCGGCAGCTTTCCGGACAGACTTGAAATATCCCAAAGATTCAAACGAGGACTTTGACATCAACATATCTAAACCACTCACCTTCGCTGAAGCTACAAAAACAACTGAAGAACGCGCTCATAATAACTACTTGATAAAATATACAGAACAGGGCCTCACCTGGAAAATCAACAACAATGGAGGTGATTATTTCAAAGGCAAGTATATTAGTCATCAAACACGAGGGGCAGATTTGGACAAACAATGGGTTGTTTCTGGTTTTGTGGGTGAAGTTGGCCAGGTCCAACCTCAAAGTGAAGAAGAAGCCCTGGCTTTAATCTCTGGTAAAGTTACCGAAGTTTTTCGTTTGCAGCCTCAAAACTTGAGTTTATGCCTTGACATCAATCCTTTTGACAGAAAGGATCAATTGAATGCGGCAGCTTCTAAAGGAGCCTTTTACTCTGCCGCATTTTTGTTGCAACGTACCTTGGCTGATACCTTGGACATTGACCCTGAAGAAATAGAAATAGCGGCTATTGATAGCATTGAGCTGCCTGAAAATGCTGGAGTGAATGGTAGAAAAACAGCTAGCATAGTATTGTCCGATGAACTGCCTAATGGCTCTGGCTTTATTCAACAGTTGTTTGAAAAGTTTGATACATACCTGCAGAAATGCATTAATCCAACTGTAAAGGATCAATATAACTATGCTATTGTAAATAATCAGGATTGCCAAGATGCCAGCTACAGTGATTTAAAGAATTACCGAAATATGAACTTTCACCCACTGTTGGACTGGCGGCTTGGCGTGGGATTGCTTCGTGTAATAAATGACAAAAATTATCTTTCAGGCTTACAAGAAAGTGATTATCGCCATTTGGAACTAAAACGTTGGAAGGAGTTTATAAAGGAACTGGCTGAGCAAATGGCTGGAGCTTTCGACAATATTGCCTGTCAAACTTTTGGACAGCTTCAGGGATTTACTCTGGAAGATGAACATAAGGTCATCATCACACATCCATTTTGGAACTGGTCACCACGCCAGCCAGCTGAAGAGCTAAACATACTTACTGAGGCAATAAAAGAAGCAGGAGAAGAAGACCTTTACTTTATCGATTCATTTAACCTTCACCGCAGGCCAGGCTGGTGCTATGGTCTACTCATAAAACAGATAATTGACAATGGGTAAATTGTTGGTAAAATACATTTCTCCCAGCAAGTTTTTCTATTGGGAAAGGTGTCCTCTAAAGGCTGTATACACAAAAATGTACTATGGACACGAAATCTTTCCTGTACATCCCAATGCTGACTTAGGGATGAAACAAAAATAAGTTTCCCAATTTATGTTTCTAATTTGTA
>CALDJV010000927.1 GCA_937899305.1 uncultured Cytophagaceae bacterium | reverse complement strand
TGATCACTCTATTTTCCCTTGTACTTACTTTCCTGCCTGATCCTTATTTTCCTTGCTTTTCACTTGTTTTCCTTTGTTTGATCACTTTGTTTTTGTTGCGCTCTGCGCCATTTTTCACTTATTTTTGGGTTTGATCACTTTAGTTTTCTGGTTAGTTAGTTTCTGGCTTGATCACTTTTTTTAGTTAGGTTTTTCCGATTTACTTTTCACTTATTTTCCTTTGTTTGATTTCTATTTTCCTATTTTTGGTTTTCACTATTTAAAAATTTGACTAGTTAGGCTTATGAACTTCTTTCATTTACTTTCCTTCGTCTGATCACTCTATTTTCCCTTGTACTTACTTTCCTGCCTGATCCTTATTTTCCTTGTTTTTCACTTATTTTCCTTTGTTTGATCACTTTAGTTTTCTGGTTAGTTAGTCTTCCGTTTTTTAATCTTTATCTAGTTTGATCACTTTTTTTAGTTAGGTTTTTCCGATTTACTTTTCACTTATTTTCCAGTTTTTTACTCCACTTTTAAATTACATTTTCTATTTGATCACTTCGTTTTTCACTTATTTCCGGGTTTGATCATCCCATTTTTACTTAAAAATATGCTATATGATTATATATAATTCTCCTATGAACAATAAAATCAAGTCAATTGATATTGTAAAAACTCTAAAAAGCTGTATTCAAAGCTTGGGTATAAACCTAAAGCTCAGCCTCAAGAATAAAATCAACTTGAATTTATTGAAAGTATGCCATCAGTAATAGACAGCAGATAGAACTGTATTACAGTACAGACTTGGGCTCGATGAATTGATGTAATGATGCTTCTAAAACAAGCATGAATACACAAATACTTTGGATGACCAAGTAAGTTCCCAGCTAGGGATTACAACATGTAATAAGATTATTAAAAAAGAAATGTAAAAGGGGGAGTGATTACTCAAACAAGTTTTGGTAGGTTAATAACCAGCACCAATCACTACGAGTGTAGAATGAGATGAGCGGTATGTTTGAGTAGGTTTTCATTGCATTGAATTTATGAAATGCTATTTGTCTATTATTACGGGCAAAATTATGAAAGGTTTCCTTTTGGTATAAGAAAATATAATTTTCATATATGTTTTTATGCCATAGATATTTTTGTTTGAACCAAATAATACAATGTTCACCCCTTTGAACATACATGAAATTTGGAATACTATGCAAGTGAATGAAGTGAAAGGTTTATGAAGTTGGGGGGCAATCGGTGTACGGTGAAATAATTGATTATAAGCAGCATAGGTGTTTTCAAGTGACAATGCCATTGGTAGACCTTACATAAAAAAACACCAAAGCCAATTGACCTTGGTGTTTCAATAAATTAATAAATCAAGATAGAATAATTCTACAAAAAATGAATTTTAAAAAAAGTGAATAAAATTTTAAGGAGCCTGTTCTAAATAATGGGCTTATCTTCTTCTCCGACGACGATTACCCCCTCCTTTTTTAATGCTGGTTTTGAATCGTTTACCAATCTGATAAGTCAAACTTGCTCTAATAATTTGACTTTCTCTTTTGTATCGCCCACTAGAGGCAAACTCACTGGTAAGCGCATCAAAGCCAAATTCTCGAGTATCAAATACATCGCTAAATACCAAACCAAACGTGGCTCGTTTGTTCCAGAAACTATGGCGAAAACCTAAGTTCAATGCATAAAATGCCCGACGGGTACCTTGGGCTCTTACAATGGGAGCGCGATAATTCCCAGTTAATTGAAAGCTGGTGTTTTTACCGATTTTCCAATTAGATTGCAGTTTTGCGTTCCAGCTAGTACTACTGGTAATCAAGTCAGTTTCAGCGTTACGAGCGTCAATCTCCTGATTAAAGAAGGCGTAACTTGCGTTAAAGTCCCACCACTTGGTAACGTTCCCCACTACAATGAGCTCTACCCCATAAGAAGTAGCAGTACCCAGATTGACCGGGCGGCGGATAAACACCGTAGGATCGTTGGGGTCCTGCGTGGTAAAACGTTGCATCACATTGTTGGTGTGGCGATAAAACAAGCTGGGGATGAAACTGAACTTGTTCCAAACCTTGTTGTAGCCAATTTCGGCCGAGTGAGTCAGTTCTGGGCCCAGTTCAGGGTTTCCAACTCGAATGTTGTTGGGGTTTGAAATATCGCGAAAAGGGTTGAGCAGACGAAAACGAGGGCGACGAATGCGCTTGCTGTAACTAATTTTGAAAAACTCACCTTTGCGTACATTGTATACAATACGAGCACTTGGAAACAAATTGAAATAGTTGTTGTTAAACGGCTCGGTATTGTCAGACTGGGCAGTCAATAGTACCTGTTCGGCCCTCAGCCCAAAATTAACCCCAATCTTTTTGTTGAGTTTACCTTTAAAGAGTGCATAAGCCGCGTGTACTTGCTCATCGTATTTAAATTCATTGCTAAGCGTGGCATCAAACTCATAAGTTTGAGTAACTTCATTGAATACTTCTTGGTCAAAATCCAGGTTCATATCCCGAATGATGGCTTTGTAACCCATTTCCAAAGTAGTTTTCTTACCCAGAGGATGGGTATAGTCCAGTTGGATATTGGTAATGTTGTTGAGGTTGTCGTTGGCTGATCGTTGCAAAATCTGCGAATCCAACACATCAGTGGTTCGTACCTGAAAGAGGTCCGTTTGTACATCTTGGGTTTCGAGCTCGGTACCAATGTTGGCACTGATTGAGAAATTCAGTTTTTGACCTTTACGGTTGAACTTACGAGTAAATATCAGAGCGCCCTCAAAAGTCAAGTTGTCTTCTTTCTCGTTATTTGATGTAAAGAGGGTGCTGTCCAATATGTTGCGGGTAGTGCCAAAGCGACTAATCAAAAACTCAGGTTCATCTTGTTTGCTGCTCCCTACCAACCCTTCAATACTCAGCGTGGTTTTTTGATTGATAAACCAATCAGCTCCTAGTTTGAAGGTGTGATTGTTATCGATGCGTTCTCCGTCACGGTCCTGGATCAAGAAACGAGCGCGGGTAAAATCATTGAAAGTTTCTCGTTCATTATCGAACCAAACCCGACGGAAGTTGCGGCGTACGTCATAAGAAGCAAACCAGTTGAACTTGTCAGAACGGCGGTTGAGGCGTATGGAGGCATTGTAGCGCCCCTGGTTGCTTCCTCCGAGCGTGATCAAAGCATTGGTACCCGTTTTCACTCCTTTCTTTAGGGTAATGTTGATCACCCCCCCAGTACCAGCTGCGTCATACTTGGCTGAGGGATTGGTGCTGATATTTACATCTTTGATGGCGCTGGCAGGCAGTGTTTCCAGGCCACCCCCTCGCGAAGTTCCCGTAAGGGCTGAGTTACGGCCATTTATTAAAATATTGGCTGAGGTACCCCGAAGACTAATGTTGCCATCATTGTCTACCGTAATTCCAGGAATATTTCTTAAAACATCCAGGGCCGATCCACCTTGTTGAGAAATATTGTTGTCGGCTTTTACAGTGATGCCTTCTTCGCTGGCTTGGATAAATTCTCGCTTGGCTTCTACTACAATTTCGTCCAGCTTTACTACCGAAGCTTGCATCTTTACCTGTTGTAGATTGAGATTGGGACGTGCTACGCTGACTTCTAAATTTTTCAAAGTTTGTTTTTCGTAGCCAATCATGCTGGCTACCAAATCATATTTGCCGTATTTGAGGTTGGCAAGTATGAATGTGCCATCCAAATTGGTGGTGGCCGAGGCAACCGCTTTGGTTTGCTGGGCGTCTCCAGCTTTGAAAAGTCCTACGACCGCAAATTCTACTGGTTTTTGAGTTTTAGGATCTACCAATTTGCCTCGGATAGACTGGGCCTGAATACTGCCAATCACTAACAAGTTGATAAACAGCAAATTTAAAATAAGGTTGAGCTTTTTCATGTTCATAGGTAAATGATAACCATACTCAAAAGTAGGAGGCAAATCTGTAGAGATTTTGAAGAACTTTGGGTAGAAATAAGCTTAACAGTATTTTAACAGGAAAAGTGAATGGGAAACTCCAAGAAAAAATGAGATGTGGTTCAATGGTGATAGCCAGTATTGGTCTACTATTAATTTAAACCGCAGTTCATTACAAACTAATCCTATTTTGTGTGAAAATATGTTTTTTGAGAGGTGTAAATGAAATATATAGGAAGTGAAGGGTGTCCCCAACTTTAAATTATTTTTAATTTTTCTTTTACTTTCATATTTAACTCCTTGTAAATCAATGTTGTATTTTAAATAAAATAATTTTCTACCCAATTCAATCCGTGCTGTTTTGTAAAGTGAGGGTTATTTATTTGTTTTACGAGCTTTTAAAAACACTGAAAACACACACCGATTATGATGCAATCACTCATAGAAGGTTTTCGCAATCAACTGCAAAAGGCTCAAGAGATAGGAAAGAGCCTTACCTTCACTGCTTCTGCTGATCCCATTCAAAACGTAGTCATTGCTGGTTTGGGTGGCTCTGGAATTGGCGGTAGTCTAGTAGAAGCACTGATGGCCCCTGGCCTGAAAGTACCCGTTACAGTTTCTAAAACTTATACCGTACCTCAATTCATCAATGCCAATACTTTGTTCATTGCTTGTTCTTTTTCTGGCAATACTGAAGAAACCCTGCAAGCGTTGGAAGTAGTACAAAGTAAAGGAGCCAAAGTATTTTGTGTTACCTCAGGCGGCAAGTTATTAGAAATCGCCCAGAGCAAAGGATACGACTATGCTCAGATTCCTAATGAAGCGCCTTGTCCAAGGGCATTTTTGGGGTATTCATTGACTCAGCTATTGTACGCGTTCAAAGGATATGGATTGTCGGACACCGAATTTGAAACGGCCTATACTGAAACATTGCAATTGCTGGAAAACGATTTGGCTGACATTCAAGCTAAAGCTAAAGACTTGGCCGATGCATTTTACAATCATTTGCCAGTAGTATATTCAGATACCCATTTTGCGGGAGTCATTACTCGTTTTCAGCAGCAAGTCAATGAAAACTCCAAGCAATTGTGCCATACCCATGTTTTGCCTGAAATGAACCACAACGAATTGGTGGGTTGGGAGTCAGGCGATGCCATCCGGGAAAAAACAGCGGTATTGTTGGTGCGTTCGGGACTTGACCATGAGCGGGTAAAAATTCGTATGGATATTTGCAAGCCCATTTTTGAAGAAAAGGCCGCCAAAGTACTTGAGCTATCAGCCAAGGGTGAGAGTTTGATTACGCAGTCTTACTATCTAATTCATTTGTTGGATTGGGTGTCTTTCTATCTGGCCGAAAAAAATGGAGTAGATCCTTTTCAGGTAGACATCATTATGCGCTTGAAAGGCGAGCTGGCAAAAATATAAAGCGTAGCATCCTGGGCGGTAAGTTTTAGGTAACACTTTCAAAATAAGTGTCCGATTTGGTCATATGCATGAATTGTTGGACGAGGCATTTAGCCTTTGGCAGAGCTCAGCGCAGCAAGCTGCAGCTTCGGTTTTTGCGCCCATAGCAGCGCTATGGGCAATAAAAATAACGAAGCCCAGCAGTTCAGGAAGTAGAGAAAAACAGGCAGTTATTGCGAATGTGTTACTAAGCAACAAAAGATTTTGCTGAATCATCATTTGAGGTTTATCATTTGCTGCTTATTGCTCCAAAATCCCACACTATAATATATACTATGAAAAAAGACATTGAATTCCCCAAAGTAGAAGGGGTAGAAGTGGCCGTTGCCCGCAAGCCATTGCCTGATGAAGGGTACGAGTGGCACGTGTATTTGATCAATCGCAATGATTTTGAAATCGACAACATTTTGGTCACCTCCAAAGGGTACGGACAAAAAGATGGCGAATCTCAGAAAACTTCTACTATTCGGCAAATGATTGACAAGGTAGAAAAACAAAACTTTGTAATCATTGAGCGGATTGAACCCGATGTATTTCACTTATCCAATGAGTATTGGATCAGCTACTACGTAGACGGACAGATTTATGATAAAAAGTTCATCTTTATGCCCGAGAGCATTGTAGAAACCAACCTTGCCCAGATTGATATCCTCGAGTTGGATGGAATTCTTCATGGGTAAGCCCAAAAAATGCTGCTCATTATTACCAACAATCATCTATTTGTGGCTCAAAGCTTGTCACTAATACACCAGGAACTAAGTGAGTTACCCTTAAATTGAATATTGAGAAACGATGTTGAGGTATACGTCATACCAAAAACCAAATCATTATCATACAGTTAAAAAAACTCGAAATTCAGTTTCGATATGGTGTTACTTAGTTCCCAGTACGCAAAGTACCTATAACACTAATACTATCACAATCGAATGCTGGATCACCATCTTAATCAAAAAATCAAAAATATACTCTTTGTAGATATCAAAACGGTATCACAAAGCGATAGCTACCAAAATTTATCGCCTCATTTGCAAAAGTTTTGGGAAAAAAAGTTTTCTTATCAACGTGACGAAACGCTCAGCATAGAAGACCATTATCTACAGCAAGCGAGTCTACAGGCCGAATTCGGCAAAATAATCACCATTGGAGTGGGCTACTTTTACCTGGACGAGTTTCAAAAAACGGCCTTGAGGGTAAAAGCCATTACCGAGCCCGACGAACAAGATATTTTACATTCGTTTAAGGCATTGGTAGATACCAAATTTACTAATGTAGTGCTGTGTGCCCACAATGGAAAAGAGTTTGATTATCCTTACTTGTGTCGGCGTATGGTAATTCACGGCATCGAGTTGCCATTAACGCTTAACCTCCTACACAAAAAACCTTGGGAGATCCCTCATTTAGACACCCTGGAAATGTGGAAGTTTGGCGATCGAAAACACAAAACCTCTTTATCTTTGTTGGCCACCTTGCTGAACATTCCAAATGTTGGCGAGCGCTTAGAGGGGCATGAGGTGAACCGAATTTATCACGAAGAACAAGACTTGGACAGAATCGTTCAAGGATGTATGCGAGATATTGAAATTTTAGCCAAACTTTTCTTGCAGTTAAACCAAATACCTATAAATTTAGATAACCACATCTATCGAGTAGATTAACGCATTAGACGGTTGAGGTTATACGCTATGGTTTAATTGGGGCATCGTCCAATGGTATAAAGCAATCTCACATTAGTTTTGAGCGGGAATTCAGATTTAGAAAGATATGTCATTGCATCAAGAAGAAGAAGAAAATGAAACGATCATAGAGGTGCGTAACCTTGAGGTCACTTTTGCCACCGAAGAGCAAGTAGTAAAAGCAGTTAACAATGTGAGCTTTTCTATAGAAAGAGGAAGGACCCTAGGCATTGTAGGAGAGTCTGGTTCGGGCAAATCAGTTACTTCGTTGGCCATCATGCGCCTCATTCAGGAACCGGTAGGGAAGATCAGTGAGGGAGAAATTTGGTTTGATTCGCCTACTTTGGGCAAAAGACTGGATTTGGTGAAGGCTACTCCAGAAGAGATGCGGGAAATTCGGGGAAAAGACATTGCAATGATTTTTCAGGAGCCCATGACTTCGCTCAATCCAGTGTACACTTGTGGAAACCAGGTGATGGAAGCGATTTTGTTGCACGAAAATGTAACCAAAAAACAGGCTTATGATAAAACCATTGAGCTTTTTAGAAAAGTGCGGCTACCTCGTCCCAAGAAAATGTTTGATGCATATCCCCACGAAATTTCGGGAGGTCAAAAACAGCGCGTCATGATCGCAATGGCATTGTCTTGTAGCCCACGTTTGTTGATTGCCGACGAACCCACGACTGCTTTGGATGTGACAGTGCAGGCGACTATTCTAGAATTATTGCAAATTCTGCATGAAGACAAAGACGTTTCCATCATTTTTATTACCCATGACCTTGGGGTAATTGCCGAGATCGCCGACGATGTTATGGTGATGTACCATGGGCGAATCATGGAAAGAGACGATGTTTGGAATATTTTTGATAATCCTCAACATCCTTACACCAAAGGGTTGCTGGCCTGTCGTCCTCGTTTGGATGTGCAAATGCGGGTATTGCCTACCATTGACGATTTTATGGAGGTAACCGAAGACGATACCATTGTAGAAAAAGCCGATAATAAATATGCTTCGGTAGGGGAGGCACTTTTGATGAATTTTGTGACCGAAGACGAAGTAGAAGAACGCAATAAAATGTTGGCCGAAAGGCCTCCTATCTTACAGGTGAAAAACCTAAAAAAGTATTTCCCCATTCGTAAAGGTTTATTTCAAAAACGCCCCGCGCCAGTCAAAGCAGTAGACAATGTGAGCTTTAAGGTGTATCCGGGTGAAACCATTGGATTGGTAGGAGAATCTGGATCGGGCAAAACCACGCTGGGGCGTGCCATCATGCGCTTGATCGAGCCTACTGGTGGTTCTATTGTTTTCGAAAAAGAGCGCATCAATGATTTCAGAGGGAAAAAATTGCGCAAACTACGTCGTGACATGCAAATTATCTTTCAGGATCCTTATTCATCGCTCAATCCACGATTGACAGTGGGCGAGGCCATTCTGGAACCTATGCGTTTGCACGGAGTCTTAAAAAACAACAAACAGCGTAAAGACCGGGTCATTGAATTATTGGAAACCGTGAGCCTGAAACCGGAACATTACAGCCGTTATCCTCATGAGTTTTCAGGTGGTCAACGACAACGCATTGTCATTGCTCGTACTTTGAGCCTCAATCCTAAGTTTATCATATGTGATGAGTCGGTGTCGGCATTGGATGTATCGGTGCAGGCGCAAGTGCTGAACTTACTCAATGAACTCAAAGAAAAATTTAATTTGACTTACATATTCATTTCGCATGACTTATCGGTAGTGAAGTTTATGTCGGATCGCCTGATTGTGCTCAATCAGGGTAAAATTGTGGAGAGTGATTATGCAGATAAAATTTATGAAAAGCCGCAGGAAGAATACACCAAAAGATTGATTGAGGCGATTCCCAAAGGTACTCTAGAAGACATCCGCAAAGCCCAGCTCAGGAGAAGATTGAGCAAGGAGAAAAAAAATAACAATATAGCCTCATAACAAATAAAATCGTAGTAAGGTTTTTGCACCATCCTTTAAAAAGTGATATATCTTTCCGAAAAGAGCATCGTTTGGCTGTATCGAAAAATGTATATCCCAACTTGAAAAAATAACATCAAAATCTGGTTTTTTGATCAGAAAACTATATTTATATTGAAAATAGTCAACTTTAATAAAATAATTTACGTTACTTTGCATCATAAGTGCCCCTCCTATATTCAAGGTAAGTTGTATACTTATCCTATTAAAAATTCAATTTTCAATTACCATTTTCCCATCCAATTCAATTATCAATCAACCTATTAAAATGAAAAAAGATGAAACAAAACATGAAAACGCAGAAGACGAAAAAGAAGAAGTTTACTAGAAAACAATCTAATAAGAGAAGACAAAAGAAAAGCAGAAAAAATACCCTCACCGTTCAACACTTCCAATCAAGAATTTTTGCCATTCTAAATAAAAATGCAAATCAACAATTTGCGATCGAAGAACTGATTGATATTTTAGAGGTTACAACTGAGAAAAATAAGGTCAAGGTAATTGATGCGCTTGAAAGACTGGCCGAGAGTGATCAGGTTTTGGTAGATCAAGAAGGCAATGTTCGCATTTTGCTTCATTTGATCAAAGGTACAGTTGATTTTGTAAATCCTCGCTTTGCATTTATTGTGAGCGACGAAACCGAAGAAGATACTTGGGTAGATGCCGACCATCTTAAGTTTGCTTTGCATGGCGATACCGTCAAAGCGCGCTTGTACCCCAAGGCCAAAGGTAAACGGCCCGAAGGTGAGGTACTGGAAGTACTAGAGCGTAAAACCAATGAGTTTGTTGGTAAAATAGAAATCAAAGAAAAGTATGCATTTGTAGTGGCCGATAATCGCCGCATGCACATGGATATTTTTGTACCCCAAAAACACGTCAATGGAGCAAAAAATGGGGACAAAGTAATTGTAGAGATTCTGGAATGGCACGACGAAAAAAGTAGTCCAGTAGCCAAAGTGAAAGAGGTATTGGGGGCTCCTGGAGTCAACGAAACCGAAATGCACTCCATTATGGCCGAGTTTGGTTTGGCCCGTCATTTCCCTGCGGAGGTCATGAAAGATGCTGATAAGATTCGAGGACGGATTACCAAAGCCGAGATCAAGCGACGACGTGATTTCCGGGAGGTGCTTACATTTACGATAGATCCGGACACTGCTAAAGATTTTGATGATGCGTTGTCTATCAAACAACTAGAGAACGGTAATTGGGAAGTGGGTATTCACATTGCCGATGTAACACACTATGTAAAACCGGACTCGAAAGTAGAAAAAGAAGGCGCAGAAAGAGCTACTTCGGTGTATTTGGTAGACCGGGTGGTACCTATGTTGCCCGAAAAACTGTCTAACGAATTGTGTTCTTTACGTCCTCACGAGGATAAACTTACTTTTTCGGCGGTGTTTGAGCTAGATGCCCACGCCAATGTACAAAGCGAATGGTTTGGCCGTACCGCGATTCATTCTGATCGTCGTTTTACCTACGAAGAAGCCCAGGAAGGAATAGATAGCGGGGAAGGAGATTTTGCCGCAGAATTGCGTTTGCTCAACGATTTGGCCAAGAAACTGACCGCCCAACGTTTTGAGAAAGGGGCGATGAGTTTTGAAACAGTAGAAGTAAAGTTCAAACTAGATGAAGATGGTACGCCCATTGGGTTGTTTACTAAAGAGCGTAAAGATGCCCATAAGTTGATTGAAGAATTTATGCTGTTAGCGAATCGTAAGGTGGCTGAGTTTATCTACAAGATGCCAGTAAATGGTGCGAAAGCCGAAAGCAATACCATGGTGTATCGTACCCACGATAACCCAGATGTAGACAAGCTGAAAAACTTCTCGGGTTTTGCCAAAAAGCTAGGTCACGATGTAAAGTTAAACGGCAAAGCGATGACCAGGTCTTTGAACAAGTTGATGTTGGACATAGAAGATACACCTCAACAACATGTGTTACAAGGGTTGGCGATTCGTACCATGGCCAAGGCGATTTATACTACCGAACCGACGGGGCACTTTGGGTTGGCTTTTGACCATTATACCCATTTTACCTCACCAATTCGTCGTTATCCTGATATGATGGTGCACCGTTTGTTACAGCATTATCTCGACAATGGCAAATCAGTAGACAAAGGTACTTACGAAAAGCTTTGTAAGCACTCTACCGATATGGAAAAACGAGCCGCCGAGGCTGAGCGAGCTTCTATCAAATACAAGCAGGTAGAGTACATGCGCATTCTCAATGACTCGGACAAGGCATATGACGGGGTAGTAACTGGAGTGACTGATTGGGGAATTTATGTAGAGCTGGAAGAAACCAAGTGTGAGGGGATGATCCGGATGAGTGACCTGGTAGACGATTTTTATCAGTTAGACGAAGAAAATTACCGGGTAGTAGGCAAGAAAACCAAAAATGTAATCACTTTTGGAGATACCCTACGCGTACGGGTAAAATCTACCGACCTCGAGCGACGTACCATGGACTTGCTCAAAGTTTATGATGAAGATGAACTTCACTAAGAAGAAAGCTGATCTGAAAGGGTTGGCTTTTTTTGTTATCTTCTTCTTCTAAAAATTCCCTTGATAGCGTAAGTGCCGTATCCATTCGGCCAAGTCCATCTCACCAGGTTATTTTATAGCCGCTTGGCTAG
>CALDJV010000926.1 GCA_937899305.1 uncultured Cytophagaceae bacterium | reverse complement strand
AATTGTTCAATCAATCTCTACTTAACTATTCAAATTATTATGATAGAGCAACTTACTAAAGAAATAGCTGAAGCAGCAGGCATCAGCGAAGAGCAAGCCAAAAAAGCAGCAGAAACTTCGGTTGCGTTTATTAAAAAGCGGGTGGCTGATAAAGTTGACGCTAAAGTAAACGAAGTATTGAGCTTGACATCGGCTACCATCAAAGCAGAAATACATGAAGCCGTGACCGGAGAACCCAAAGAATCATTTATGGAGAAAGCTTCGGAGTTTGCGGGAGATGCACGAGAGAAAATTGGTGAATTTGCGGGAGACGCCAAAGAAAAAATTGGAGAGTTTGCCGACTCAGCTAAAAACTTTTTTAGTAGCCGTTTTGGAAAGAAGAAAGAGGACGATGACAAGCAAAAAGACGACAACAAAAAAGACGATAACAAAGAAGAAAAAAAAGATTGAGTACCCAAGCAATAAAAAAAGCGGTGAAATCTACTTTCACCGCTTTTTTTATGTCAATATTATAAGATAATCAGCATTTATGCTTCTTTTGGAGGTTGACTATTCTTGTAGGCCAAGCCTGCCGCAGTCAATAATAGCAAGACCAGCAAAATAGAAGCAATCAGAGAAATTTGCTCTCCGGTGTAATAAGTTTTAGGATGAAACTTGAATTCAATTTTGTGTTTGCCTCCGGGTACTGCCAATGCTCTCAATACATAATTGGCTCGGAAATGAGGCACTTTTTTCCCGTCTATATAAGCTTCCCAACCTAGACCATTGTTGTAATACACTTCAGAAAACAAAGCCAATTGCTGTCCTTTGGCATTACTTTCATAAACCAAATAATCGGGCTCATACTTCGTAAGCTTGATGGTGGCCCCAGGGTCGGGCGATATTTTAATCTTAGCTACCTCAGCTTGATAACGAGGATTGATAAAAGCGATTTTTTTAGGGTCAAATGCTTTCAGAGAAGCAATTTCTTCATCCGAATCTTTTACCACCTTGTAGCTATCTACAAACCAAGCATTGCCCATGGCCTGTGGGTTTTTAACAACTCCCGATTGGCCTCGGCCAAGTGGTACAATCATATACTTCATGTTGAGCATATTGAATACCGAGTAATTGCTAGAGTCTTGGCCACTGGTTTGTTGTAAAACAAACTGAGGCAATTTGGATTGAGGAGCAAATGGACTAGGGCGTAAAACTTTTGAAGCACTACTGATATTGGCGTCGAAATGCTTTTCTATGACTTCATTGTAACGTCGCAACTTGGCTCCATGGTATCCTCCCAACGATTTATGGAAAAATGACGTGGTCGCGTCTTGGGAGTAAGCTTTGGTGAGATTCAAGACCCTATAATGAGGGTCACTTTCACTGTCTGCAATGATCAATTGGTCAGTTGCTTCGGGTTGAGCCAGACGGTTCATCTCACTTTTTTTAGCAAAACTCTTATTATTGAAATAACGTTTGTCAACGACCCAAAGATCTACCAAAACAATCAATATGAGTAAAGTAAAAGCATATTCTTGTGTGAGCTTGCCAGTAAACCAGGCCCACAAGGAAGCCGCAACCAATAAAGCAAAAATAATAGAACGAAAGGCATCGGCTCTTACCATACCCGAACGATCGCTTTTGATGGCACTAATGAGATTTCCTTTGATGTAGTCAGGATAATTGGCTAACATATTCTGGATAGGCTGCATATTGGTATCAGCGATCAATAATGCAAGTAAAATGACTCCAATGGTAATTCCAGTCGTAATCATCAATGGCTTTAACAATGATTTTAACTTCACCTCAGCCGCAAACAGTTCCTGGAGACCCAAGGCAATCATCCAAATCATAAATATGTTGATGACATGCAGGGCCATTGTTACAGCTCGGAATTTGTCGTAAATAGGGAGGTGATCAAATATAAAATCATTGAAGGTAGAAAAGTTTTTACCCCAGGAGAGCATCAGGAAAAAGAGTGTCATACCCAGTAAATACCATTTCATCGGACTTTTGGTCAGGAAAAAACTAAAAATGAACAAGAATATGATGCTGACTCCAAAATAAGATGGCCCTGAGGTGAAGGGTTGCCCGCCCCAATAACCGCCTGCCCGATTATAAAGTATATTGATATCTCTATTTACTTGTTTGTTTTTTTGTAACTGTGGGTTACTCAGGATAGTTTGAATGGCTGCTTGGGTTTTTGAATCCTTTTCGGGTGGTGTTCCAGAGGCTCCTCCATAATAATTAGGAATCAAAAAATTAAGGGTTTCTTTGATTCCATAACTCCACTGAAAAGCATAACTACGATCTACTCCACCGCCTGATTGGGTGTTGCTTTTGAGTTCTGATTTACCACGAATCGTTTGTTTGGAGTATTCGTAATTGACCAGTAGACGAGTAGCGTGGCTTCCTACTGCCAAACCACCTGCAATCAATAAGAGTCCAGTAGCCTTGGCAAATTGTGGTAGTTTTTGCTGTTGAATGGCAGATACAAAAGCCATGACACCATACACAAATATTGCGATAAGCGCATAATAGGTAATCTGAACGTGGTTGGCGTACAACTCTAAGGCAGCAAAAAGTGCAGTAAGTGCTGCCCCCGTAATGAGTTTACCACGGTAGGTCATAATGATGGCCCCTATCAAAGGAGGAGCATAAGCTATGGCAAACAATTTGGACAAATGCCCCGCCTCAATACTGATGGGATTATAGGACGCAAAAGCAAAACCAACTGCACCCAACGCACTTATCCAATGGTTTTTGCCTAACATGAGTAAGAATATGTAGAAACAAACCAACTGAAGAAATATGACCTGGGTAGCGTTTGAAACACTTAATCTATAGGTAATAAAGCCACCAATTGTGGTACTCCAGCTATTGGGGTACTTAACAAAGATCATGTAAGAAGGCATGCCTCCAAACATGCTATTGGTCCAAAGAGGACGACGTTTATTTTTTTTCTCAAAATCCGATAATTCTTTGGCTCCTCCCTGAGATTGAACAATATCATTGGAGCGAAGTACTTTTCCGGTAACTGCGGGACTAGTGTAAATAATGCTTGTTAACAGAAATAATGCAACGATGAGGGTAGGAATAATGTATTTATAGTATTTCTCCATGTTTTTAGAATTGTCGTCTCTATTTGAATGCAGGCAAAAATAAGGATTTAGGAACAATATGAAAATGCAGGGGTCGTTTTATTGCCTTCTAAAAATTGTAATACAATTTATTAATTGATGTCTAATTCAATAACTTTGGGCAGTTTTGATCAATAAAGCATTTGAGTGGATTTTTGATTGTATAAACTCTTTAAATGATATGACAATGAAACGAATTGCTGTATTTACTTCGGGAGGAGATGCCCCTGGAATGAACGCCTGTATAAGAGCAGTCGTAAGGACTGCTATTTACAACAATGTTGAGGTGTACGGTATTATGCGAGGGTACGAAGGGATGATCAAAGGAAGGATTCATCGAATGGAGTCAAAGTCAGTGAGTAATATTCTTCAGGCGGGTGGTACCATCTTAAAATCAGCCCGTAGTAAGGAGTTTACGACCCATGAAGGGCGAAAAAAAGCGTATCAACAATTGAAACACTTTGATATTGATGGGTTGATTGCTGTAGGAGGGGATGGAACTTTCACTGGAGCCAAAGTATTTTTTGAAGAGTTTGGAATGCCCACGGTAGGATGCCCTGGTACAATTGACAATGACATTTATGGAACTGACTATACCATTGGGTATGACACCGCAGTAAATACCGCGTTGGAAGCCATTGACAAAATCAGGGATACGGCAGATTCGCACAATCGGGTCTTTTTTGTAGAAGTAATGGGGCGTGATTCGGGTTATATTGCCATTCAGTCGGGTATTGGTGGTGGGGCCGAAATTGTGATGGTGCCCGAAACCGAAACCACCATAGAACAAGTCATAGATACTTTACGAAAAGGAAAATTGAATCATAAAGCATCTTCCATTGTCATTGTAGCCGAAGGAGATGAAGAAGGAAATGCTGCGGAAATTGCAGATAAAGTGAAAAAGGCAACCCCTGGACTAGACATTAGAGTGACTACCCTCGGGCATATTCAGCGGGGAGGTACTCCTACTGCAAAAGACCGTATTTTGGCAAGTCGGATGGGCATTGGTGCGGTAGAGGGCTTATTAGCAGGTAAAAGTAATGTGATGGCAGGCATCGAAAACAATCAATTGGTATATACTTCTTTTGACGACGCTATTAATAAAGAGAAACCTATTCAGGCAGATTTGATTAAAATGGTTGAGATTCTGAGTATTTAGCGTTTCGAGAGACAAACAAAATGAACAAGGGTGAGTTTTATCAATATGATGATCAGTGCATCATTCGTGGTCTAAAGTACAATAGATAAATTAACGTCTGAATAAAATGATAGGAGCATTAGGAATACTGGTGGCTATATTAGGGTTTGTTTTTCTTTGGGTAATGTTGAGTTACCATACAATGAATAAGATTAGACTAGAGGCCGAAGAGTTGAAAACAGTCATCACTGAAACCCATGAAAATGATCTTCAAAACTTGAAGGTCTATCAACAACGTTATCGGATCAAAAAGCAGCGTTACAACCAAATGGTAACCGAAATGCCTTCTAAGTTGGTAGCAAGCGCCCTCAACTTGAAACCACTTCAATAGATTTTCCATAAATTTTGGTGATGTTTTAGAAAAAAAGAGGCGTTCAATCGCTTTCCTGGAAATATTTTGATAATTTAAGTAGTATTACTATTACAAATGCGTATTACTACTCTCTAGTAATCATAGAGAAGCTTACAAAATACTGAAATTAAAATATAAGCAGTTCATGTCAGAAGATAAAAAAGGAATGTCACGCCTTGAATGGTATTTCAACAAATTGATTTGGAATACACATATGCTACACGAGCTTTGGCTAGGGTTATTGGTAGTGGTTGCGTATGCCCTGGCGTTGGTGATTACGCGCGAATATGTGAAGACAGACATATGGCCCGCGCCCTCAAATATGGTACACTCTATTTTGGGGTTGGCTTTGGGATTGTTGCTGGTTTTTCGTACCAATACAGCCTACGACCGTTGGTGGGAGGGGCGCAAGTTGTTAGGAGCCTTGGTGAACAATGCCCGGAACTTGGCTATCAAAACCAAAACCTATTTTACCTCAGAGGAGGATCAAGCGTTTATGGCAAGAATGATTGCCGCTTATTGTTTTGCTTTGAAAAGCCATCTGAGAGATCGGGATGCTGCCCAACGTATTTATGAGTTGAAGCTGATTACCGAACAAGAATACAATCATCTCAAGGAGTTTCAGCACAAACCCAATGAAATAGCCCATCTGATGTATGAGTTGGCCAATCAACGGTACCAAGAAGGCAAGATGAAGGAAATGCAATTTTTGAGTTTTGAGAAACATTTGGCTACTTTGACCGACATTATTGGGGGCTGCGAAAGGATTAAAAAAACACCGATGCCCAAGGCCTATGGAATTCACCTGCGTCAATTTTTGAACCTCTATATTTTTACCCTGCCTTTTAACTTGGTGCATGATTTGAAATACTGGACAGTACCTTTACTGGCGGTTACTTTTTATGCTCTGGCTGGACTGAAAGAGATTGGCGAAGAAATAGAAGAACCTTTTGGTACCGATAATAATGACCTGCCCGTGAATCAGATTGCACATACCATTTATAACAATGTGTATGAGATGATAGGCATTTCACAGCCAAGGGTGTTTTCACATATTACCGAAACAAATGAGGTGGAATCGTTAGCGAGTTAGCCTCAGACACCCCAAACAACACTGGAAAAGTGAAAGGAAACTAGATTTAGAAGTCGCAGTGGCTTTTAAATAAAAGGGCAAAGGTGATATGATCTTTGCCCTTTTTATTTTAATTTGGAATGATTCAGTAACCCACCAATACTAAATTATGAAACCCGAAACTTTATTTAATATCGTGAACATGACTGCCCCATTGGGTTGGTTGTTACTTATTTTTGCTCCTCGTTGGCGTTGGACCCAACGTATTGTACTTTCCTTGGGAATTATACTGATCTTGTCAGTCATATATGTCACGATGTTTTTTATGAACATTGCCGCCTTCAAACCCGATAGTTTTAACTCTTTGGCAGGGGTGATGGCATTGTTCAAAGCCCCCGAAGCAGTAGTCATTGGCTGGGTACATTATCTGGCTTTTGATTTGTTTGTGGGCTGTTGGGAAGTAGGCAATGCCCAAAAAGCGGGGGTTCCTCATGGATGGGTGATTCCTTGCCTTGTTTTTACATTTATGTTGGGGCCTACTGGGTTGTTGATGTATTTTATCATTCGGCATTTTATGAGAAAAAATCAACTAGAAAGTAATTTCTAGAAAAATTAAACTTCCTACCCAATGAATGAGTTACGATAACATGAGCGATCAAGAAGTACAAAACCTCATTAAATTACTCCAAAGTAACGAGCCTCAATTTTGGGAAATTGCTTTTCAGATTATGAAAGGAAACGGGGTGCCCAATCACCCCGACGTATACCGGTATGCTACCAACAATAACCACAAAATTTTACTCAGTTATCAACATAATTTACTCCACCAACTGAGTAAAAACCGCCTGATTTCCCCCCGAAAAAACGCCAAAAAGCGCTAGATGAAAATATAATGTTATTTACGACTATAATTTATAATATATTGATTTACAGAGGCTAGTGTTTGTGAAAAGTGCTCGCCTATAAACCAGTACGTCGTTCCTATCGGCAGATTGCTTGATGAAATACATGGTGACTTACTTTCGTGGTATCAACTATTGCTAGTTGATGCATTATGTCATTTAAAACCATATTATCATGCAACAGAATAATCAACAAATGCCCTTGGTAGAACGTCGTCATGACATAGATTGGCTTCGGATTTTACTCATATTTAGTGTACTACTTTTTCATGTAGGAATGGTATACCGGGGAAGCAACGAAGGGTGGCACATCAAGAGCAAACAAACCAGTGAATGGCTACACCACGTAATGGTACAATTACACATTTGGCGGATGCCATTGTTATTTTTTATATCTGGAGTAGGTACTTACTTTGCGTTAGGCATTCGCAACCACCGCAAATACTTAAAAGAACGGGCTAAACGGTTGTTTTTGCCACTTTTGATAGGAATGTTTGGCATCGTGGTGCCCATTCAGGTCTACATAGAATTTTTTACGATAGGGAGGTTCAAAGGAAGTTTTTTTGAGTTTTATCCCTCCATTTATCAGTTTGTGCCCTATCCTCAAGGAAACCTCAGTTGGCATCATCTGTGGTTTATTTTGTATCTTTTTATTTATTCCCTGATTGCGTTACCGCTTTTTTTACACTTTCGCACCCCACGAGGTAAAAGACTGATTAACAAATGGGCTGGTTTTGCTGAGCGTAAAGGCGCATTGTTGTTGGGTGGTATCCCGATTTTACTTAGTCAAATATTATTGAGGCCTATTTTCCCCAATGAAACCCACGCTTTGGTCAACGATTGGGCTTATTTTACTTTTGGCTGGTTATTTTTCATTGCGGGGTATGTGATGGCTTCCAACCAGCGATTTTGGGAAATCATCAAAAACCAACGACGCTTGTTTCTGATTGCCTGGGCATTGGCTACAGCATTTCTGTATTACAATTACCTGGCTACTGCTCAAACCTGGATTTTCCCTAAGCTGCCATTGGGCATTCGCTATTGGTGGATCAGTACTACTATGGTGGCTTGGTTTAGTATGCTGGTAGTGGTGGGGTATGGGTACCAATACTTGAATAAAAAACATCGTTGGTTGAAATATCTCAATGAGGGCATTTATCCCTTTTATATTTTGCATCAACCAGTAATTATTGTGATTGGCTTCTTTTTGGTAAACTGGGGATTAGGTGTGTTTTGGGGATTCATTGTGCTTACGTTATTGTCTACCTTCACCTGTGTCACGGTTTACTGGTGGCTCATCCGGCCTTTCAACATCATGCGTATCATTTTTGGTTTGAAACCTAGTACTTCCGCCAAACAAAAAGCATCCAATAGTGAAACTGCTCGGCTAGAGCCTGCTCCTACTTCGGTGAAACGATAATGTTGTAGCACTGTCTTTAGTAACACGTTCGCAATAACTGTCGGTTTTCTCTACTACCTGAACTGCTGGACCTCGTTATTTTTATTGCCCGTAGCCCTGCTATGGGCGCAAAAAATGCCTCGCCCAACAATTCATGTATATGACCAAATCGGACACTTATTTTGAAAGTGTTACTTAACAATGAAAACCTGATGGATAAAGTAAGTATCTATCAGGTTTTGAGCATTTTTTGGTGTGGCCTCATTATAAATTTACCGACTTATGTAGTCTCTTTAGGGCGCTTGTAAATGGTGTTGAAAGCTTCCAGTAGCAGATCGATTGATTCTACCACTTGCAGGTGTTTTTCTTCTGGAATTTCCTCAAGGACTTTTCTGATGGCAACAAACGAACGATTGCGGGCATTATGGAATACTTCCTCACCATTTTTGGTTATTACTACATAACTTGCTCGTTTGTCTTGTTGTGATTTCATTTTTTCTAATAACCCTCTTTTTAATAGTGGTTCAATCAAACGAGTCGTAGTACTTTTATCGATTCCAAGACGCTCGTGCAATTCAGACAAAGGCATGATTTTATTTTCACGAATCAAGTCAAGCATATAACATTGATTCAGAGTAACTCCTGTATTATCTTGCGATTTCCGATCAAAGAAACGAAGTGTTCTAGATAGCTCTCTGACAATGTCAATAATTTTTTCTTCTAAATTAAGGTTATCGTTCATAATAAATCTCAAATTTTAATACGGAATCCATTACCTGTTTATGGCTTATCAATACCAGAACAATCAGTATTGGACATAGGCAAAATAGAATGATGAGTAGCATAAAATTGGTCTCTTATCAATTCATTGCCAATGTTTTAGATTTTCTGGGATGATGTAGTGTAATATATGTTTTGGGGAAGTATAGTGGCAGAAAATGATAGCGGCCCGAAGTGGCTCCAAGACATACTCTATGTACGTGAGTATGTTTACAAAAGTAAGTGATTTGAATGCTTTTAACATACAACCTCTGGTGGTTTTTGGAACCAATGAGGGAGACTTACTTCAAATCAGGATTTTTTTAGGAAAGAATATTCACACTCGATCATTCCAGGCCTGATTAGTTTTCAAAACCAGTCAGGCCTAAATGATGTTGGATTACACATAGGTAATCAGCTTCTTTTCAGTAAGGTGAGGGATGGCGTTGAAACCCTTCAGAAAAAACTGACCTTTACTATATTGAAACTCAGTGATAGAAGTATTGATGACCTGCCAGTTGAGTTCCATCATTTTTTCATCACTGATGCCAAGCAAAATTCCAGTCAATACGCCAATTGTACCACCCGAAGAAATCACAATGCCCGATTGATTGCCCTCCATGCCCTCCAGCAAAGTCTGATAGGCTTGTTGACACCGGGTTTTAAAGTCAACAAAAGACTCGTATCCATCTAGATAAAGTTTTCCTTTGGCCCACTTTTTCAGTGATTCAAAAAAGAGCTTCAAAATCCCTTTACGTACTTCTGGGTCATCTTTCCCTTTGTGTACCATGGCCGATTTAAGCGAAGGCTCACTTTCTACCAATTTGGGCAGCAGTTTGTTGAAAATAGTAGCACCTTGGTGTTCGTTGAGGGCTGCATCGGTTACAATTTCAGGAAAGGTTTTATGTTGGTTATAGGTTTGAGCCAAGTTAGTATAAGTGGCTTTGTGTCGTTCCAAGGCCCCCATCCAGGCAACGTCGAATTGTATATCTCGCTGAGCCAAATAAGTACCAAGGTGTTGGGCTTGGATCGCTCCTAACTCCGAAAGTTGATCATAGTTACTTTTCATAAAAGATGCTTGACCATGTCGTATCAGGTAGAGAGTTGCCATGTTATTGTGATTTTGTTTTAATTTGTTGAATAAATGATGAAGTCCTCGCGACTTCGCTTTGTAATAAGTAAAACGAAAAAAATAAAGTAATCCAAATTTGGTGTAATATCTAGCTGTTAGACGATGAAAAAAACCGAGTCTACAGCTTGCTGTGACGAGCTCTGCTTTAGCTAATCTTTGCGTAGCCAAAGTTACGGAACTATTTTTTGAAGAAGTATTACAGTGAGAGATGAGTCAAATGGATTAGGTTATTTATGTAGTTTTACTAATATAAAAACCTCCGTCAAAATAGATAAATCACCCTATGAATAAACTTATATATACAGTCATTATATGGACGATGTTTCTCCTTGGGTTGGCCAGTTGTGGCGAAAAAAGCAATACCAGCTCTGGAGACTACTACAGTGATTTGGATGATGACACCCAAAAGAAAAAGAAGGAAAAAAAGCGAGATGATCTACAAAATTTCAATTTGCCAAATATAACCCTCACCCAAAAAAACGCAAGAGGAGTACTCTCTAAATTTGCGGAGAAAAACCCGGAAGACATGGTGATGGTATATACCAAAATGGGAAACCTGAAGCTCAAATTATACAAAGAAACGCCCTTACACCGAGCCAACTTCATTCGTTTAACCAAGATCAAGTATTTTGACCAGACCCAGTTTCATAGAGTAGTCAAAGACTTTATGATTCAAGGTGGTGGCGGCGGTGGTTTGCATCGGATCAAATTGAAAAAAGCATTGGGAAATTATCGGGTTCCTAACGAAATTATGCCTGGCCGTTTTTTTCATAAAAGAGGAGCTTTGGCCACTGCGCGCATTTATGAAAACAACCCTAAGAAACGTTCCAACCCTTATAATTTTTACATCATACAATGCAATACCAAATACAATGCACCGACCCTGAATAACTTGGCGCAAAAAAATAAATTCACCCTAAGTCCTGCTCAGATCAAGGCCTATGCGCAAACCGGAGGGGTACCCTCATTGGATGGCTTACATACGGTTTTTGGAGAATTGGTAGAAGGGTTTGATGTATTGGATAAAATAGCCTTGGTAAAAACTAAAAAATCGGAATGGCCGGAAAAAGACATTATCATAGATTCGGTAAGAATCGTGAAGTAAACTAATGGTTTGCAGAAATCACAGGCTTTCAAAGAGTGAATTGCTTCGCGATACATAGTTTTGTTATTGAACCATTGGCATCGCGAAGCAATGTGGTAAATTTAAGTAACGCTTTCAAAATAAGTGTCCGATTTGGTCATATACATGAATTGTTGGGCGAGGCATTTTTTGCGCCCATAGCAGGGCTACGGGCAATAAAAATAACGAAGCCCAGCAGTTCAGGTAGTAGAGAAAAGTAGACAGTTATTGCGAACGCGTTACTAAGCTTCTACTTCGCTTACCACTACCTTATTCATCTTGTCTCCTTGACGAATCTGGTCAATGATGTCGAGGCCTTCTACTACCTTACCAAATACAGTGTGTTGGCGATCTAAGTGCTGGGTGCCTTGGCGATTGTGGCAAATGAAAAACTGAGAACCACCAGTGTTTCGTCCAGCGTGGGCCATTGACAATACCCCTTTGTCGTGGTATTGATTTTCTCCATCCAACTCGCAAGGAATCTGATAACCAGGACCTCCTCTACCATCACCATTAGGGCATCCGCCTTGAATCACAAAGTTTGGGATCACCCGGTGGAAAGTCAAGCCATCGTAAAAACCTTCCGAAGCTAGTTTTATAACCGACTTTCCGCACGTATGCTTTGTAGTTTAAATAATTAATAAACTA
>CALDJV010000925.1 GCA_937899305.1 uncultured Cytophagaceae bacterium | reverse complement strand
GATTTTTTGGGCAATATGCCTCTTAATCAAAATGCTTGCCGCTCACTAATGATTTCAAAGATAAATTTTTGGTAAATAACAAATATGGGATTTATGAAATCAAAGATACGATTGCGGTGAAAGTGATCAATCAACCAAATACAGCTTATATACAGACAATAAATACTCAAGACAATCAATTGTACGTTGGTTCCCGCCAGGGCTTGAGCATTTGGCAATACGACAACTCTCAATGGCGTGAGGTAGTAAAGAAGCGTTTCAACCCCACGATGGTGGTTTCGGGAGTCGCCACCGACCAAAATCAACGTACTTGGATCACCACGCAGTTCAAGGGTGTAGGCATACTGGATGGGTCAAAGGTAACCATGCTCGATACACTCTATGGTTCGATTGCTTTTTCATTACCTTCTTTCTTCAAATATCAAAACAAGCTTTATTTTAATACCTTGAAGGGAATTAGTTCGTTTGATGATAAAAACAACCGTTTTCGTCCTGATAGCACTTTTGAGCGATTACTCCATTATAAAAAAGGTCGCATTACCTCGGTAGTGGCTGACCCTACTCGTCGTTTTTGGGCAGTCAAGGATGCTCGAGCCGATAATTGGATCCCCTATACCAAGATAAATGATGATACTTATGAGCCTGATACGCTTACCCTGCAGTTCATCAAGAAGACCACCAACTACATGCAAGTGCACAGCATTGATCCTGATGGTACTTATTGGCTTTATACTCCTTCGCTGTCGTTGTTTAGCTACAACGCACGCCAAAGGCACCAATTACAAAATCATTACCCTACCCTTATTCGTCAGGTTAAGACAAACAACGATTCCTTGCTATTTGCTGGATATGGCGCGCATCCCCCCATTACCTTAGATTATACAAATAATTCGATTTATTTTAGCTACCTGAGTACATACTATGTTCATCCCGAAAAAACCCACTATAGCTATCAATTGGAGGGTTATGATCCCAAATGGTCTAAATGGACCACCGAAACTAAAAAAGAATACACCAACCTGCCCGAAGGTACTTACACGTTTCGAGTAAAAGCCAAAAACATTTATGGTATAGAAAGTACCGTAGCATCTTATCAATTTAAAATACACCCTCCCTGGTATAGAACTTGGTGGGCGTACCTCATCTTTGGTGGACTAAGCCTACTGGCACTATGGGTAATCATAAAACTCTATACGCACCGTATTCAAAAGCAAAAAATTATTTTGGAACGAAAAGTAGAAGCAAGAACTACTGAGATACTAGAAAAAAACAATGAAATTACTACCCAAAATGAAGAACTGTTTCAGCAAAAAGAAGAAATTATGGCGCAAAGAGATGCCATAGAAAAACAACACCAATTGCTGAATCACCAAAACCAACAAATCAAGCAAAGCATTAAATCAGCCAAGACGATTCAGGAAGCAGTACTGCCTTTTGAAAAAAGATTACAACATACACTTAAAGATTATTTCGTCATTTATCGGCCCAAAGATGTGGTTTCGGGTGATTTTTTCTGGCTGGCTCAGATAGAGCACAAAAAAATCATTGGAGTAATTGATTGTACTGGTCACGGAGTACCTGGCGCGTTCATGAGCCTTATTGGGGTTACATTGCTCAACGCGATTATTAGGACGGACAATATTACTGATCCAGCCCAAATTTTAGAACAATTGCGCATCAGAATATACGACGCTTTGAGGCAAGATAAACCAGGGGGAAGGAATGGGATGGATGCCGTATTTGTTACCATCGAAGCAACTAATGATTCAACAAGTAAAGTCTCCTTTGCGGGAGCCAAACGACCTTTGTGGTATCTCCAAGAAGATGATGAACAGTTGAATATTATCAAGGGGAGTCCTATATCAATAGGTATTTCTTATGGTGATGACCGACGGGTACAAAAAAGCACGTTGACCCTAAAGAAGAACACTTTGATTTATTTGGGTACTGATGGTTTTGGAGATCAGAATAATATCAATCGAAAAAAATTTGGAGCACACCGACTCCAAAACTTATTGGTTGAATTACGTAACTTGCCCTTTGATAACCAACAACAAGTTCTTGAAACCACTCTGGATCAATATATGGAGGGTACCGAACAAAGGGATGATATTTTATTTTTAGGGTTTAGAGTTTAGTTTTTTTAGTTGGGAGTTCAGAGTCAGGAGTTGGGAGTTTTTTTTAGTCGATAGTCAATAGTCCATAGTTTTTTTAGTTAGTAGTTCGGAGTCAGGAGTTGATAGTTTTATTTAGTCGATAGTCAACGATCCGTAGTCCATAGTAGCGCAAAGCGGTACAATTAGTTTTTAGTCCATAGTTTTTTGGTTATCTACCGTTTTGCGTCGCTCCGCGCAACCATTTAACAATATAGCAATGAGCCGAAGGCGGAACAATAGAACAATTTAACAATATAGCAATGAGCGAAGCGGAACAATAGAAAAATCAATCATCATACATTGCCAAAACCATTCATCATATGACAGCAGCTTTATCTATCAAACAACGTTTATTTGATCACTGTGAAACATACATCCAACAAAAAATAATGGCAGCACAAAACGCCATTGATGCGGCTCAAAAAGCAGCGAATGAAGAGACTAAAAGTAGTGTAGGTGACAAATATGAAACTGGTCGTGCTATGATGCAACTAGAGAAAGAAAAGCATGCTGCTCAATTGAACGAAGGTCTTAAACTACAAAAAGTATTGGCCCAAGTTACTCCGCAGGCTACTCCGCCAACAGTTGGGCTCGGAAGCTTGGTCATTACTTCACAAGCCAATTACTACATTGCCATCAGTGCAGGCAAAGTAACCCTCGAGGGACAGCATTATTTTACGGTCTCTCTTGCCTCTCCTATCGGGCAAGCCTTGCAACACCTCAAAGCAGGAGAGCAAATCGTGTTTCGTGGCCAACACATCACGATCAAAAACACCTTATAATTATATTTAAACCTTTGATTATACCATTTACTTTGATAGCTTTATGTCAAAGCTATTGATTATGGGGAATTTTAATATTGAAGATCACAATACTTTTATTGTGTTAGGGTACTTGGTAGTCTTCGGGATACTAGATGCCACTACTGGACTTTACCACCGTTCGAAACGTACTAAAGACGATTGGCTCATCGAAACTACCAGCATTGCTGTAATCGCTATTCTTATCAAACCCGGTGCGGCTTTCATTACGGTGTTGTTAGGCAAAGCCATCTTACCCAATTATTTCCTGTATTTTCAAGAAGTGAATTTACTGATAAGCCTCTCCATCTTTTTATTAGTAGATGACCTCAGTCAATATTGGTATCACCGTAGCGCTCACGAATATCCTTTTCTGTGGAAACTTCATCGCCCCCACCATGTGGCTCCCGAAATGGGTATTTTTGTCACTTATAGAGAGGCTTTTTTGTACCCAGTCCTTATTCCAAGTGTATGGTGGATGGGAATTTGTCTATTTTTGGGTTGGGCGCCAGCGGTCGCTTTTGGGGTAATTATCAAACAATTGGTATTAGTAAGTAGCCATAGCAACTGGAAATGGGATGCACCATTGTATCGTCATCACCTGACTCGCCCGTTGATTTTGGCTATCCGTCGGATAATCATCACGCCTGCTTTTCATCACGCTCATCATGGGCTGACCGCTAAAGATGGAGTAAGTAATCCCCATGGTAACTTTGGAAACCTTTTCTCGATCTGGGATCAAATGTTTGGTACTGCTATGTTTACCAGTGAATTTCCCAAAGCTTATGGGGTTGAAAATGATTTGAAAGAAGGTTTTTTATCTCATTACTTTTATCCTTGGTTTCGTACCCGTAATCCTCAAAGTGAGCTACACAAGGATTTTCAGAAACAATCGTATGCTGAAGTGGAGCCTTTCAATACCACCCTAGAAGCAGGTCAATATTTGTATTGTACGTGTGGGTTAAGCAACATTCAGCCCTTTTGTAATAGCTCACACAATGGCACCAAACACAAGCCTTTGTTCTTTACCCTTTCTAAAACCAAAAAAGTAAGTTTATGCAAATGCAAGCTCACCAAAAATCCACCTTATTGTGATGGTTCACACAAACACTCTAACACCGGGAATGCTGTTGGGGCTGCCAAGCCTGCTCAACATTAGCGGATGATCAGCCGTTGGCCTACTCTTAACGCAGATTTGTAATGCAGTTTATTCTGTCGGGCCAGTGTCCAGATAGGAATTCGGTACTTTCGACTGATGGAATATAGGGTATCCCCGTACTTTACCCGATGATAAATTCTTTTACGGGTTTTGTTACCCAAATGCCAGAAATGCTCAGGTTTGAGCGTGAAATATTGAGAGAAGACTTGTTTTTTCTTTGAGAAATCAAATATGAGGAGAGGGTCAATTGAGTTTCCTTCGTAGCGAACCTCAAAATGTAAGTGGGGTCCTGTACTCCAGCCAGTACTCCCCCCTAAGCCAATCAATTGGCCTGCTTTCACTACTTGACCTACTTCTACTTTTCGGGCGCTCATGTGCCCATACAAAGTTTCTAACCCATTGTAATGACGCACCACCACATAATTTCCAAACCCCATTCCATAGGCAGAAATACGAATAATGCCATCGAATACACTATAAATTGGCGTACCAATGCTCAGGTTTAGATCTACACCATGGTGAAACCTTCCCCATCGGTAACCAAAATTGGAGGTTTTGAGGGTAGTAGCCAATGGCGCCGCCCAGAGTTGCCCCCGGTCGGCATCATATAGCTTGATATCTATAGTATCTTTGAATAGTTTGGCGCTTTTCTGATAGGGATTAATGTATTTCGAACTCCATATTGAGTAGTATTCTGCTGCTGTTACCCATACACAATCAATCTTAATTTGTTCCGAAATCTTCACAATCTGATTGGTTCCGATGTCTATGCTACCCGCCGAGTCTTCTCTCACGATGGCTGCATTTCTTCGGAAGAGGTTAAAACTAGCACCTTTCTTGGCGGTTCGCTTGTTCTTGGGTCCAGCAGTTGCTTCGCCCGACAAGTCTTGCTTTTTGGTAGAATCTACCTTTACCAAGGTATCTTTTTTTGTTTTTTTAGCTGGTTTGGGTATAATTTTTCCATTGCCTTTGGGCAAGGGAGTTTCTACCTGGGACCAGCTGGTCTGCAAACAAAAAATCAATAAAAATCCAAGAAAATATTTAAACCCTAACATTCAAGATCAACCTTTTCTAATCCACTATTTGGAGTCTATCAAAATGCTCCAACTGCTTCTTTTTCAGCAATGTAACGCTCAGCATCTAAGGCCGCCATACATCCCGAACCAGCCGCAGTAATTGCCTGGCGATAGTCTTTGTCTTGTACATCACCTGAAGCAAAGACTCCTTCAATATTTGTTTTACTTGTCCCCTTTTGGGTAAGGATGTAACCAGTATCATCCATATCTATATACTCTTTGAAGATATCGGTGTTTGGCTTATGACCAATGGCCACAAAAAATGCGCCCACCTTTAAATCGGTCGTTTCATTGGTAACTGTATTTTTTACCCTTACAGCTTCTACCTGATTATCTCCCAATACTTCTTCGGTCACTGTGTTCCAAAGAATTTCTACATTGTCTTTGTTGATCACACGTTGCTGCATAATCTTAGAGGCACGCATTTCGTCGCGTCTCACCAACAAATACACTTTATTACAAATCTTAGACAAATAAGATGCCTCTTCTGTAGCGGAATCTCCTCCACCTACAACTACCACATCCTGTCCTTTGAAAAAGAAACCGTCACAAACCGCACAAGACGAAACTCCACCTCCAGCATCACGCAGACGCAACTCCGATTCTAAGCCCAACCATCTGGCCGAAGCTCCGGTAGAAATAATGACCGCTTTGGCCGTAATTTCGTGCTTATTGTCAATGGTTACTTTGTGGATTGGCCCAGAAAAGTCAACTGAAGTAGCCAAACCCATTCTTATGTCGGCACCAAAACGAGCCGCTTGTTTCCGAAGATCTTCCATCATCTGCGGTCCCATAATGCCTTCCGCATAACCAGGAAAATTCTCCACATCACTGGTGAGCATCAATTGCCCACCGGGCTCTGGTCCGGTATACAATACTGGTTTCAAACCAGCCCGTGATGTATAAATCGCCGCAGTGTAGCCTGCTGGTCCTGATCCTATAATCAAACAATCTACGCTTTCTGTAGTCATCTCTTGCTGTTTTAAAATATGATCAATATTCAAATTTGGGTAAATTATAGGGCTTATCCAAAAAGCCCTAACGACAAATTAGCCTAAGAATGTAATTTCTTAGGCTAATTGTAAAAAAATAAAATATTTTTTGAACAACTGATGATGTTCCCCCCTATAACACAATTATCTTAGGGAAGGTTTCAACTCCTTGATTCGAGCATTTTGCCGCAATCTAAGGAGCGCTTTAGTTTTAATTCGTTGCACCTGCTGATAGGTCAAGGCTAACTTTTCACTGATTTCTTCATAAGTGAAAGCCGGTATTCCATTTAAACCAAAATACAAAATAACCACCTTGGCTTCGAGCGGGGTAAGCAAGTGTTTGATGTATTTCTCGGAAAATGTGCGTGTAACCCCTGCGTAAGGAGTTTCAATGTTTTTTTGCTCTAATGTCTTTAATAATTCGCTCTTTTCACTGGACAATGAAACAATCGCGTTTTGATTTTGCCACCAAACAATTTGGGCTAATTCGGCCTGAGTAATCTCCAATACCTCAGCTAGTTCGTCTACGGAAGGTTCTCGTTGGTGCTTTTGTGCAAGTTGATCACTTACGAGTGTGGTCTCTTGCAATAATGTTTGCGGAAAGGGTCTCATAACAGAATACACATTTTGGGCCAGAGCCAATAAAATACGATTACGAATCCACTCAACTGCATAAGCAATGAAGCTCCCTTGGTTATCCTTGTTCTCCAAATTTTGCACTGCCTCAATCAACCCCACATTACCTTCATTAATCAAATCCCCTAGAAATAAACCTTTTCCACAGTATTGACGCGCCACCATCAAAACATACCTCAAGTTACTTTTAATTAATTGCTCAAACGCAGCCCTATCTCCACTAAGAATACTTGCGATAAACTCTTTTTCTTGGTCAGGAGTTAGTAAATCTACTTTACCAATTTCTTGCAAATAGAGATCTATCAATTCTATTTCTATTATTGTCCATCGACCTAGAACTCTAGACATAAGCAATGTGGATTTGATGTAAATAAATAATCACTCATTTGAGGGTAGGTCAAGCTTTTCCCGTTTACAAAAAAATTAGCCTAAGAAACTAAATTCCTAGGCTAAGAAGATATTAAAACAAGAAAATTTTGAACAACTGATGGTGTTGTTTTACCTCAATTATCTTAGGATTACATTATCCTAGATAAGGCTTCAATGCTTTACTTCGGGAGGTATGTCGTAATCGGCGGATGGCCTTTTCTTTGATCTGACGGACACGCTCCCGGGTAAGGTTAAACTTTTCCCCGATTTCTTCTAAGGTCATCGCGTGTTCTCCGTTCAATCCAAAGTATAAGGTAATCACATCGGCTTCGCGCTGAGTAAGCGTAGAGAGCGCCCGTTGTACTTCTTTACGGAGCGAATCATTCATCAACTCCGAGTCAGGTTTTACCTCACTTTCGTTTTCGAGTACATCCAATAGGCTATTCTCTTCTCCTTGTACAAAAGGAGCATCCATGGATACATGGCGCCCGGAAATTTTGAGTGTATCTACCACTTCAGAAGTGGTTACATCCAATACTTCAGCTAATTCATCTGGGGAAGGTTCACGTTCGTATTTTTGTTCGAGTTCTGAAAATGTCTTTGAAATCTTATTTAACGAACCTACGCGGTTTAACGGTAACCGAACAATACGTGACTGCTCCGCCAATGCTTGTAGAATAGACTGTCGAATCCACCAAACGGCATATGAAATGAATTTGAAACCACGAGTTTCGTCAAAACGCTGTGCTGCTTTGATCAATCCCAGGTTTCCTTCATTGATTAAGTCTCCCAAAGACAAGCCTTGATTTTGGTATTGCTTGGCCACCGAAACTACGAAACGCAAGTTGGCTTTGGTTAGTTTTTCCAAAGCAACCTGATCGCCTTCTCTGATTCGTTTGGCAAGTTCTACCTCTTCATCAGGTGTTAGCAGATCTACTTTACCGATTTCCTGCAAGTATTTATCCAGGGATTGACTTTCTCGGTTAGTAATCTGCTTGCTTATCTTCAGTTGTCTCATTGAAATAGTTGTGTTTTAAGATATAACTAAAAATGAATATGTATAGTTTATCAATCTTAGCCAAAGCCAGATTTTAAACTAAGTTGTAAAAAGTTTGAGAAGATAAGACACTTGTATTAAGTGGTTTATCTAAAGACTTATTATGAAGTATAAATTAATGACGTTTTCTTTTAAAAAAATTTAGTCGCCTTTACTTATTAAGTAACGTATATTATTGTCAATTAATTCTTGATTGAACCAAGAATATAACATTTTTGGGTTACTTTGCAAATTGGCTCATATTTATTTTTTCTAAAAGTTACTTTGTTGCTATATCTTTCCCTTGTATTATATTTTTCAAAAAAATATAATAATGGAAGAAATCTCCAGATATACGAGGAAACCCCTTCCAAGGTTGTGTTAATTTTATTTTTTTGCTGGTTTAGGTAGTAAAACCTTGCGCGATAATCTGAATTTACCGTTGCGTTTATCTACATCTACCAATTTTATAGTAATTTCTTCTCCAATCTCTAACACCCCTTCCATCTTCTCGATGCGCTCCCACTTGATCTCAGAGATATGTAGTAATCCTTCTTTACCAGGTAAAAATTCTATAAATGCACCAAAAGGCATAATAGACTTCACTTTACCTTCGTATATTTCTCCTACCTCAGGTACTGCTACGATAAGTTTCACCATTTCATGAGCCTTATCCATAGATTCGCGATCATTGGCAAAGATATTTACGTGACCGTTTTCTTCTTTTTCTTCGATAACGACGGTAGCTCCTGATACCTTTTGAATTTCTTGAACAATTTTACCACCTGGGCCAATTACAGCGCCAATCTGATCCTTTGCGATCACTACCGTAGTAGAACGAGGTGCGTGAGGTTTTAAATCAGAAGCGGTTTCAGGAACAATCTCCTGAATCTTATCCAAGATATGCATTCTGCCTTCTTTGGCTTGATACAATGCTTTGGTCAAGATCTCATAAGACAAACCTTGCATTTTGATATCCATTTGGCAGGCAGTAATGCCATCGCGGGTACCAGTTACCTTAAAGTCCATGTCACCCAAGTGATCTTCGTCACCCAAGATATCCGACAATACGGCATAATTGTTTGGATCATTTTCATCAGAAATCAATCCCATCGCAATTCCCGAAACAGGTGCCTTGATACTAATTCCTCCGTCCATCAATGCCATGGTTCCGGCACATACCGTCGCCATAGAAGATGATCCATTAGATTCCAAAATATCAGAAACAATACGGATGGTGTATGGATTGTCTTCGTCTTTAGGTAACATCCCCTTCAACGCTCGGTAGGCCAAGTTTCCGTGACCAATCTCACGACGCGAAGCACCACGATTAGGCTTTACTTCACCAGTAGAAAATCCGGGGAAGTTGTAATGCAACATAAACTTCTGAGTACCTTTGAAGGTGGCATTGTCGATGAACAACTCATCTAACTTGGTACCCAAGGTAAGCGTAGAAATAGACTGGGTTTCTCCACGGGTAAAAACGGCCGAACCATGAGTGGCAGGTAGGTAGTTTACCTCTCCCCAAATAGGGCGGATCTCAGTAAAGTCACGTCCATCGATACGTTTGCGCTCTTTGAGTGCCAAATCACGACAAGCTTGCTTTTTGATTTTGCCAAAGTACTGTTTTACCAAGTACATGTCAGTCTCGTCGTCTTCAGGTAAGCTCTCTACAAATGCGTCTTTGATCGCTCCAAAAGCTTCTGAACGCTTAGATTTGTTCGCGATTTGTTGTTGAGCCACCGCATACGCTTTGTCGTACAACTCATCGTGCATGCGTTGCTTCAACTCAGGATCGTTCTTTTCGTGATCGTATTCACGCTTTTCAGTAGCTCCTGCTTCTGCCTCAAACTCTTTTTGAGCCTGACACAAAATCTTGACCGCTTCGTGGCCAAAACGAATGGCTTCTACCATGTCTTCCTCGGCTACTTCCTTCATCTCACCTTCTACCATCAACACGCTTTCATAGGTAGCGCCCAACATGATGTCCATATCGGCATTTTCTAATGCTTCTACTGACGGGTTGATTACAAATTCGCCATCGATTCGAGCTACTCGTACTTCAGCAATCGGCCCATTGAAAGGAATATCAGAAACGCTCACTGCGGCAGAAGCAGCCAATGCAGCTAGTGAATCAGCAGGAACCTCAGGATCTGATGAAATCAAATAAACATTGATTTGCGTATCAGCATGATAATCGTCTGGAAACAAAGGACGCATGGCCCGGTCTATTAAACGACAGGTGAGGATTTCGTAGGTAGAAAGTCTACCTTCTCGCTTTAGAAAACCTCCTGGTACCTTTCCAGCAGCAGCAAATCTTTCTTGAAAGTCTACCGATAGTGGAAGAAAATCCACTTCGTCTTTCGCCTCTTTCTGAGAAACTACCGTGGCCAATAACATGGTTTGTCCCATTGTCACTACCACTGCCCCATCGGCCTGACGGGCTAATTTACCAGTCTCGAGGGTGATCTTGCGACCATCGGCCAAGGATACCTCCTTAGTAATTATATTTGGTAACATATAAAATAGAGTGAATGGCGAACTCACCCGAGATGGCCTGTCTATTGGCGAAAAAGAAATCCCCTCAGGATAATTGATAAGGACTTTTTTGATCCCATATGGGTGGGATAAGGTAAAAAAGTCTTTATCAACTATCAGGAATCAAGTTTTGCGTGTGTGGCAAACTTTCTCAAGCTGAGTTCAAATTGATTTGATTGATATGAAACTTACGCAGAAAAAACTTTAGCAAGTCCCTGATAAAAAAATTAAGAATGAATTGCTCCATTCTTAATCTTTTTGGTATTTGAATTATTTTCTGATACCTAATTCCTTGATGATTGCACGATAACGGTTGATTTCATTATCGTAAAGATAATCTAGCAATCTTCTTCTCTTACCTACTAATTTTTTCAATCCAAGCTGAGTAGAATAATCTTTCCTGTTCTTCTTAAGATGTTCAGTCAAGTGATTGATTCGGTAAGTAAATAATGCAATTTGTGCTTCTGGTGAGCCAGTATCGGTTTTTGCTTTACCATTTCCGTGCTGCTCAAATAACTCTTGTTTCTTTTCTTTCGTCAAATACATTTCTCTCTCCAATAAAAGTATTGTAAATCATAATTATGATAACAAACCGCAAAATTGACGTTTTTGAGAACAATTTCCAATTTTATCTCCCATTTTTTTATAGATAACCCATTGCTCACTGGTTATGAGGGGCTTATCAAATTGGTCGCAATACTCGAAAAGTGATTCGTTTTTTTTTCTTTAGTTGGTAGTTTTTTTAGTCCACAGTCGACGGTCCATAGTTTTTCTTTAGTTGGTAGATCAGAGTTAGTAGTTGGTAGCAATTAAATGTAAAACGTAAAATGAAAAGTGATATCTCACTTTGCGTAACCATTTAGCCATTGGACAATCAGCGTAGCGGAACCATAAATCAATCATCAACAATTAAAAATGATTAAAGAGCGTCGCTTTGCGTAACCATTTAGCCATAGAACAATGAGCCAAAGGCGGAACAATAGAGTAATCGTCGCTTCGCGCAACCATTTAACAATGAGCGTAGGTACTGTGATCAAATCCAAA
>CALDJV010000924.1 GCA_937899305.1 uncultured Cytophagaceae bacterium | reverse complement strand
CAAGACTGTGCCAAAGTTCTGAAATGGGAAAGTAATTATTTTCTTATCCCTTATCCTGAAGTGATGTGTGCCACCGAAAACAACCTCAAACAGCAGGCTTATTATGGCCCAACCGGCAGGATGTACTGGGGTGGACCAGTTGGTGAATGTAAATTAGAGTCCTTTGCTCGGGATAGAGATGTGGCAGGTAAACTTTGGGAGGTCTCGGAAAAAGAAACCAACTGTAAGTGGGATTTTTGAGGTAAAATCAAAGGACAAAAAGCGAATTTTTATATTGCAAAGCGGTAAAAAACACCACCATGGATATATTAAAGACTTCCATTGAATGGGCAAAGGATGAAGTATTTTCATCCCTATTTTTCATCCTTTTTGGGGTGCTGTTTGTATTGGCCACCGTCGGTTTTTGGCAGCTAGGAAAAACCGGCCTGGCTAAAGCGTTTATATTCCCAACCTTGGTAGCAGGGGTTTTACTTTTGACCTTAGGACTTGGGTTATTTTTTCTCAACAAACCTAGAGTTGCAAGCTTTGCTACCGCTTACAAGAACGATGCCTCTGCCTTTGTAAAATCAGAAAAAACACGAACCCAAAAATCAATGGCGGAATATCAAATCGCTGTTTTCAAAGTAATTCCATTGATCATTGTAGTGGCCGCATTGTTGGTTGCGTTTATTACTCAGCCTATTTGGCGAGCCATCAGTATCACCACTCTTGCGCTGATGGTGGTCGTTTTATTGGTAGATACCCAGGCCAACGCCCGGCTTGAAATCTACCATCAAAAATTAGCTTCCGCAGAACAACACTTGAAAAATTAAAGCATTCACATGACACATTTCAAAACGCTTTCCACTTATTTCGACTATATGCAACTCCCCCCTCCCGAACACCCTATGTTGAGTGTGATGTTTGCCATTGGGGATCATTTTCTTCCTTGCCCCAGAAAGCATTCACCTCCGATTACAAATGATTGTTATAGCATTAGTTTGAAGAAAGTAGTCGCGGGTAACTTAAACTATGGACGAACAAAATATGACTTCACGAATGGAGCCATGTTTTTCATCGCCCCAAGGCAAGTGATGCAATGGGATCACCAGGTTGTTTTCGAGCAAAAAGGCTTTTCAATCAATTTTCACGAAGATTTTATCAAAGGAACCGAGCTGGCCCAAATCATCAAGCAATACGGGTTCTTTTCTTACGCGGTCAACGAAGCATTGCACCTTTCCCCCAAAGAAGAAAGGCAGATGGAATCCATCGTGCAGAATATTGAAATAGAATACCATAACAACCAAGACGAGTTTAGCAAAGACATCATCATTTCTCAGTTAAGCACGCTGTTCAAATATGCCAATCGTTTTTATGAAAGACAGTTTTTGAACCGAAAAGAGCTGTCCAATGACTTGTTGGAGCAATTTAACCAACAGATGAAAACCTATTTTGAATCAGGGCAATTGCAAGAAAAAGGCATTCCAAGTTTGGCTCAGTTGGCCGATAAAATGTCGGTTTCACAACGTTACCTCAGTGATTCGCTTAAGAAGGAAACGGGTAAAACCACCACTGAACATTTGCAATTATACTTGATTGATGAAGCCAAGAATATTTTATTGAAACCCAATAAAAGTATTTCTGAGGTAGCGTATGAACTGGGGTTTGAGTATCCACAATATTTTTCAAGATTATTCAAAAAGAAAGAGGGCCTCAGTCCGTCAGAGTATATAGCAAAGTATAGTCTGAATTGAAGCACGTCTTTACTATAGTATTGAAAACTTGGTAAAAGTATTATTGATCTAATTGTTTCTTAAATAATTCA
>CALDJV010000923.1 GCA_937899305.1 uncultured Cytophagaceae bacterium | reverse complement strand
TCCCCACAAATCCACTAGTATGGCTATTTTTTCCGAAACGTCCCACATTCCAACCTCCGCGAGGTAAATAAGGATATACCCTGCTATTTCTTTTGATCAGGAAAGTAAACTTATCTTCTCCGTAAGCCAATGGATGAGTGTTATCGAGAGACACTTTGTAAATGGCACCTGCTACTCGGTTCATTAAGCGATGGCGACTTTGACCATAATACCGAGTAATGCTGTTGCGTTTATTTTTACTCTTATTCAAAACGCCTTTGTAAAGCAAGAGTCTTTTATCTCGCTTGAGTTGACGGAGGGCATTCTCAAGGGCAATCACTTTGCCTCCTTGTTTTATAAAACCAATGAAGTTTTCGTCAATTTCTGCATAGTTTCCTGAAGGCAGTATGATGATGTCAAACTTGTACAAGTCGGTTTCGTCTAAGTTTTGGGTATTGATGACCGTAATGGGATAACGAATCTCTTTTTCCATATAATGCCATATTTCACCAAAAGCAGTATTGTAAATGTGGTTTCCAGCCAATACCGCAATTTTAGGTTTTTTTATCTGATGATAACTCCTGGTACCCAAATCTTCTCCTTTTTCTACAATTCCGGTATTGACCGAAACCAGGTTTACGTTGAACCTTTGGGCAATGGCCTGGATGCGATCCGCTAAATTTTTTTGTCGTTTGTTTTCCGCCGAAAGTATGACTAAAGTCCCCCTTTTGAACTGCTGTTTTTTGACTTGAAAAGGAGCCGTACTAAAACGCACCAGAATATCCTCTTTGAGCAAAGCCGATAAAAAACGTACGTTTTCAAAGTCTTCCCATTTGCTTATAAACGCATAAGGTTCTTCGCCTATATTGGACGAAGGCATCCGGTAAGTACTGGCTGCTTCGGTAGATTTGCGCCCATTGATTCTTTCTTGGCAAGCGTAGGCTTCCATATTATAAACATAGGGCAGCGACCAAGCCGTAAGATCATAAGTCAATGAGTCTTCCAGAAAAGTTTCAGGTTCGAACAGTACTTTTACCAATACTGATTTGGGCTGGTAAGCACTAACCAAAATATCGTCTTTTTGTACTCTAAAACTGGTGTTATTTTTCTTATTCAAATAATCAAAACCATTGTATCGTTTGTTTTCATCACTGGCCATTTCATATTGAATTTTTTGTTTTTTCAACAACTTCAAAAGTGCTTTGACCTTAGACCTCTTTTGTTGGTTTTTAATCACATAGGTTTTGTATTCGCCGGGTGGATTGGTGAGCACATCTTTGAAATATTCCTGAAACCTGGCCAATATTTTTTTGCGATGTTTATGCGTAATCTCAATGGTAGATAAACCCGTAGTGACATGATGGGTAAAACGATCTTGGAGCGTGAGGGTGTCTCCACTGCTTCGTTTGATGGCCACTCCGGCGTAACCTGAGCCAGCTTGCTCGTAGGTAAACCCCATTGCCCCATTAAACATAGGCCAAGTGTCGCCATAACTTGGGTACAACAAATCATACACTTGTTGCGTAAAGTACAACCATTTTTTTTGGTTGAAATACCGGGCATGATTGGCACCTAAATATTCTTGAAATTTACGTTGCCAAGCAGTAATATTCTGATGATAAGGTTTGGCAGCAGGGGCAAAGAAATAAGAGTTGTTATAACTCATTTCGTGAAAATCTACGTGAATGTGAGGCATCCATTGTTGGTAAATTTTCAGGCGTTGTTGTGACTCTACCTGAGTTTGCCAAGCCCAGTCACGGTTGAGGTCAAAAATGTAATGATTAAAACGACCTCGAGCCCATCCCTGGTGGTGTTCCCAGCCATTGAGGGATGGATTAGGAATCAAGCTCCCTACTTGACTGTACCAGTTTACATAACGCTCTCGTCCGTCGGGGTTTACACAGGGGTCTAATACGATGATCAGGTCTTTGAGCCAGTTCTGAAGATTGGTTTCATTGGATGAGGCCAATTTATGTAGGGTAATGAGTGCTGCTTCGGTACAGGAAGCTTCATCACCATGTACATTATAGCTCAACCAAATAATTGGCAAATGCTTTCCTTTGATTTCTCCTTGTTTAAAACCGCTGGCAATCAAGTTGTTTTGCTGGATTTGCTGCCAATTTTTGAGGTTTTCGGGTGAAGATATGATGGTCAATATCAAGGGACGCCCTTCATTGGTGGTGCCATACCGCTTGTAATGAACTCGAGGCGAGTTTTGGGCTAAATATTGTACATAATCTACCATTCGATGGTGAAAGGTAAAACGACTCCCCATATCGTAGCCTAAGAATTTTGAAGGAGTTTGGAGGTTGTTTTGGGCTAGAGCAGAAAATATGGATAAAAAGCTGGTGATCCATAAAAGAAAAAGTTTGCGCATATAGTCTTTTTTAAAGCAAATATAGCATAATTTTGATTGTGCAGATACAAAGTAACCACTCATTTTATGCTTCTTTGATTAGGTGATTTTACTCAAGTATTTTGTTTCTAGAACAAATATTTTGAAATTGTTCTCATGATTAAAAATAACCTTTTATGAATCAAATAGCCAAAATTTTCATAGTGATATTATGGATTGCTCAGTTGCCTACTTGGGCTCAAAACAAACAAATTCAATTGAATGAGCGTCATCGAGAGATAGACCAGCAAGTTTGGAAGCCGTTTGTGCAAGCTTTCAATACTTATGATGCAAAATTGTACAATTCGGTTCATTCAGATGATATATTTCGAGTATACCCAGGTAATATTCGGGAAGGCAAGGCCTACAAAAAGCACAATGTAGCTCGGTTTGCCAAAGCCAAACAAGAAGGCCGTAAGCGGGTATTAGAGTTTAAATTTATTGAGCGGAAAGCGACCAAGAACCGCGCTTATGAAGTGGGGTTTTTCAAGGTCAAAATGATGTACCAAGACAAGTTTTTATTATGGTAAATTTCATGTGATCGTTCATAAAATCAACGGCCGCTGGCAAATTGTACAAGATTGGGACAATAGCGAACTCATTGGCAAACAGATAGGGGAGGAGGAGTATGCTCGTATTGTGACTCCTGTGGTGAAATAAAATAAGACGATAGGAAAAGCGATACTTAGCCTGTATTTTCGTTATAAAACTGATCTTACCATGCAAGAGAATAAAAAAACGCCCCAAGACAAAGCCACCCCCAAGAAACAAAAGGAGGAGAAAAAAGATGAGATTCCTAAAAGAACAGCTCCGAAAGAAAAAGCATTGGTGCCTAATGACGAGGATTTTCTAAATTATACGCCCCCTTCCAAAGAATTTGTTGAGAATATATCTTCGCCTTTTTATGCTTATTTTACTCCTAAGTTTTTAGGCTTGGACAATATAGACAATACTCGCCCTCATTTTTTTGTGGGATACCATACCTTGTTGAGCATTACCGATATATTGTACATCACAGAGCTATTCTTGCGCAAAGACATCATGCTTCGTTCATTGGCCGACTCTTTTCATTTTCAGGTACCAGGTTGGGGGCAGTTTTGGCAGCGGCTTGGTATTGTAAAAGCCTCGCGAGAGAATTGTACTAAGTTGATGGAAGCGGGAGAAAATGTGCTGGTATTTCCAGGAGGAGCTCGCGAAGCTTTCAAACGTAAAAACGAACAGTATAAAGTAAATTGGCAAAACCGGAGTGGCTTTGCCCGCATGGCAATTGAACATAATTATCCGATTATACCATTGGCCTCGATAGGCTGGGAAGATGCCGTAGATATTGTGTACGATGCCGAAGATTTTATGAGCACTTGGTTGGGACAGTTTCTCAAATACACTGGATTGGCCAAGTACATTCGAGATGGTGAAGAATTACCCCCATTAGTCAAAGGCATTGGGTGGACTTTATTGCCTCGTCCTGAGCGCTTGTACCTGTCCTTTGGTGAGCCCATTGAGGTAAGCGAGTTTGCCGGAAGGGCCGACGACAAAACCGCCCAAATGGCAGTACGCGAGCGGGTAGAGCGTTCCATCAAAAAGCAAATGGATGAATTGTTAAAATTCCGGACCAGTGATATGGAAAATATGGGGTGGTTGCGACGCTGGTTTATGAAAGGTTGACTTGAGGGAGAAACTAAAACGAAAAGAGAAAAACAGATACAGAGCAACGTTTTTTGATTTTCTTTGAATAAATGGCTACTTCAAATGTGTCATCAGCGAAAAAACCAAAATGTTTGAACCCTCCCTCAATAACATCTCTAACGTTTATCTCAAATTTTCGTAATTTGAATATCAATGTAACGGTATGGGTATGTCAAAAGATCAGAAACAGGCAGTTTGGATTGAAACTGGGTATTTGATGTTTGCCAGTAACGGAGAAGCTGGCTTGAATATCAAATTCATTGCCGAAAAAGTGGGTAAAAGTAAATCTTCTTTTTACCATCACTTTGGCGATACTGAGGTGTTTACCGAAGTATTATTGAAATATCATATCGATCGGGCGCAGCAATTGGCCAATCGGGCCCGGCATTGTGAAAAAATGGACCCAGACGTGTTAAAGCTGTTGATTGAGTTCAAACCTGATCTTTTTTTTAATAAGCAATTAAGACTTAATCGACAAAACCCCGCTTTTAAAAAATGCTTTGAGGAGGCTTTCAAAACTGCCGAAGTAGCCTTTATTGAAAAATGGGCAAAACTATTACGTTTGGATCACCAAGTAGAACTTTCCCGAATTTTACTCAGCCTCATTTCCGAAAATTTCTTTTTACGTATTACTGAAGAAAATTTCGACTATGATTGGTTTCATGAGTACTTGCGAGAGGTCGCCTCCATTGTGAGGCGAATTAGTTTGCTCCCCAATGTTTAGCACTAAAATATTTGGTTTGGACCCTTGAGTCTAAAATATCTCAGCTTTACAACGGTTCTTTGCATTATCGAATACACAAAATTTTATAATATGCAAGAACAACTGCTTTCCTCCGAGCCTACCAACAGCTCCGATTCATTTACTGGAGTGGTAGCCATTCCTACTATTTTTCTCTTCGTATTTTTTGCTACTGGCTATGTGCTGCTTTTGATGGCTTTTTTGCTGCAAATTTGGCCAAACTGGGTATGTAGTCTAACAGGAGCAGGGTTGGCTTATGGTATGTTTACAATAGTACACGAAGCTTCTCATGGCAATATTTCGGGAGGGAATGCGCAGTTCAAAAAACTCGAAACAGTATTGGGTTGGGTCGCTGGATTCTTTTTGTTTTTTCCATATCCAGCCTTTGTAGTCATTCATTTAAAACACCATGCCCATACCAACGACCCCGAACACGACCCGGATGGTTATGTAAGAGGGAATCATTTTTTTTCGGTGTTTATGCGTTGTATGACTCTGGTCGGACATTATTATGTAGCATCCTTGGGCCGAGAAGGTTCGCAAGAGGTTACTATGAGGCGTACCCAAACCGCTACTTGGTTATTTATTGTGATACAGGTTGCAGTGATGATCCTGGCAATCATTTTGGGCTATGGTGGGGTGTATCTTTACGTGATTGCAATTCCGGCCCTGGTTGCGGCACCCTTTCTCGGATTCTTTTTCGATTGGTTGCCCCATTACCCTCACCACAATATGGGCAAATACCACAATACCCGAATCATCACGATTCCCGGTATGGAATGGGTGTCCTTGTTTCAAAGTTTTCATCTGATTCATCACTTATACCCTCGAGTACCTTTTTATAAATACAAGCAAAAATTCCAAGCCGTAGAAACATTACTCCGACAACAAGCGTCACCCATTGAAGGATTAAGTAAGCCAGATTTGAGTTTGATGACTGCAACGAATACCTATACGGACCTTGCCAAAGGTGAGGCTTGGCAATATGCCTTGAAAGTAGCCGATGTTGCTCCTCTCACGAGCAATAGTGTGGCCATTACTTTTGAAAACTTGAACAATATTGCGTTTAAATTTCAAGCGGGGCAGTATTTGGTTTTGAGCCGTAGAGTGGGCATATACAAGGTAAGTCGTTGTTATTCTATTTGTAGTGCGCCTTCGAGTGGGCAATTGACAGTAGGGGTGAAGCGAGTAAAAGGAGGGGTATTGTCTAATAAATTGTTAGATGAAATTAGAAAAGGAGATAGAATCAATGTTTCAGGACCTTTTGGGAGTTTTAGATTACAAAAGACCGAGCCTCAAGTCACCCATACTTTTATTGCCGGAGGGAGCGGCATCACCCCCATTTTGTCTATGATTCATCAAGCCCTGAAAGAGGAGTACCAACAAGTATATTTGTTGTATGGTTGTCGTAGTAAAAACGATGTCATGTTTCAAAATACTTTACAGAATTTAAGCGAACAGTATCCAAATCGTTTTAAGCTAGACATTTGCTATGAGGTGTTAGACGAGGCCTGTCAACAGCCATTTTTGACCAAGACCAATGATATAGGAGTGTATTATATCTGTGGACCAACTCCTATGATGGAAGCCTCTCAAAGGGTACTTCATCAGCTTGGGGTAGATGCTGCCCGAATAATTCAAGAAGAATTTACTCAAACGACGGTTCAGCTAACCGGAACCACGCACACTGTCAGTATGAACGGCAAAAGTTATGAAGCTGATGCTGCAGAATCTTTATTAGATGCGGCCCTCCGTCAAAACCAAGTATTGCCTTTTGCTTGCCGAATGGGGCAATGTGGTACTTGTAAGGTAAAATTGGAAAAAGGAGTAGTAACTTGGATAAATCAAGAGCAAACTGCGCTGTTAGACAATGAAAAAGAAGATGGATACATATTGACTTGTATGTGTAAACCAGCCTCTGACGTCGTTTTAAAATTATAATTGCTACCAGAAATAGCGAGTGGTTGGTGTTTGAAAACATCAACCACTCGCTATGTTCAATTTTTATCTTCCCGCACAATGGCATAGCGATGTTCATCCCAAATCTGATTGTTTTTAAAGATGGCCTTTTTGAAAATACCTTCTTTTATGTAGCCATTTTTTTCTAATACCCGCATTGAGCCTGGATTATATGCAAACACTGAAGTAAAGAGCCGAATATAACCCAACTGATTTAAACCATACTCAGTCAGGAGTTTCAAAGCGGTAGAAGCAATGCCTTTGCCCCAGTATGCTTCAGACACCCAGTAACCAAAGCTGGCCGATTTTTTATATACATCTTGTTGGGTTTCCAATCCAATTACCCCACATATTTGCTGTTCGTAGGTAATCCCAAAAGTCAAAGTAGGGTTTTGTGGTTGTACCGAGGCAATGAATTCCTGAGCGTCTTGTTCGGAGTACGGAAAAGGAATATAGTCGCGTAGATTGTCCCAGATTTTTTTATTGTTGATGTGACGAGCCAAATCAGGCGCATCGGTTGCGTGGAGTGGACGCAATATCACTGGGCCTTTTTGTAAAGTGGTAGATAGAGGAGGCACTTGATTTTCCATAAACGAACAAATATTGTGAATAACCAAGGACGAAGGAACGGCGTTTGCGGGTTATTTTCAAACGATTCATTTGAAAAATGCCCAACAATGCTTATGTTTAGTAATCAGTCAGGGTGACTTTTACATTTAGAAATAACTAACAAAAACCAATAAATAAAGTATGGAACCAACTGTCATTGCCATTATAGTAGCTGGAGTGATAGGCTTTTTTGCCTTCTTGTACTTTGTACCAGTGAACCTTTGGATTACGGCGATATTCTCAGGAGTGAGAATTAGCTTGTTTGAACTGGTATTTATGCGTATCCGAAGGGTACCACCAAGTACAATTGTCAACTCACTCATTACGGCTACCAAAGCTGGGTTGGAGGTCACTTCTTCTGACCTGGAAACTCACTACTTGGCTGGAGGGCATGTCCCCTCAGTGATCAAAGCTTTGATTTCGGCCAATAAAGCCAATATCAAGTTATCGTTTAAACAGGCCACTGCCATTGATTTGGCCGGGCGAAACGTATTTGAAGCGGTACAAACTTCGGTAAACCCCAAAGTAATCAATACACCACCTGTTGCGGCAGTATCTCAGGATGGTATCCAATTGATTGCCAAAGCCCGAGTAACCGTAAAAACCAATATTGCTCAATTGGTAGGGGGAGCCGGTGAAGATACAATCATTGCTCGAGTAGGGGAAGGCATTGTTACCTCGATTGGTTCGTCTCAAAACCACAAAGAGGTATTAGAAAACCCCGATGGCATTTCTAAACTTGTCTTAGAAAAAGGCCTGGATGCTGGTACAGCGTTTGAAATCTTATCTATCGATATTGCCGACATTGATATTGGAGAAAATATTGGAGCGAAATTACAAACTGAGCAGGCCCAAGCCGACTTAAAAATTGCCAACGCCAAAGCAGAAGAAAGAAGAGCAATGGCAGTAGCCAATGAGCAAGAGATGATTGCCTTGGCGCAGGAAGCCCGTGCTAAAGTAATCGAGGCCGAAGCAGAGGTACCCAAAGCACTGGCGGCCGCGTTTTCTAGTGGTAATCTGGGAGTGATGGACTATTACCGAATGAAAAATATTGAAGCAGATACCGACATGCGCGACTCCATTGCCAAAGGAGGAGAGAGCGGAAGTTAGTGGTTTTTCTTTAGTTGGGAGTTTGTAGTCAATAGTTGATAGTTTTTTTAGTCCACAGTCGACGGTCCATAGTCCATCGTTTTTCATTGTTTCGTGCAACCATTTAG
>CALDJV010000922.1 GCA_937899305.1 uncultured Cytophagaceae bacterium | reverse complement strand
ACTTGATCCATTGCGCCTAAAATGCTCAAACATTCCATCCTCACGCAAAGCCAGCACGCTATCAACGGATGTCAGTGATCATTTTTAACGGCTTCATTACTCAAGTTCTTAACGCTGACAGACTAAATGCCGAGTTTAGCTGACGCATTCATCACTGTATTTCTTGTGAATTTTCCAAAGAAAATCACTGCGAAAGGTCTGTGATTAATTGTTAATTTTTTCGCTTCGCGCTACTGTGGACTATGGACCGTCGACCGTGGACTAAAGAAAACTACCAACTCCTAACTAAAAAACTACCAACTACTGACTACGAACCACCAACTAAAGAAAACCGTGGACCAAACAAAAATGGCTCAAATGGCCCAAACGTTGGGTAATCTTACTAACTTTGTTATTCGCACTTTTATCAGCAATACAGTTGCTCAATCAAAAACTTAATTTATAACGACAAGTATAGCAGAAAACGAATATGGAGGCGAACGTCCAATCAAATCAGACCAAACGAAAATCAGCAATCCTCAAAATCGCATTATTTGCCACTGGACTATCAGGCATTGTGGCTGAATACATACTTTCTACTTTGGCCACCTATTTTTTGGGCGATTCTATCCTACAGTGGACCTTGGTAGTATCCTTTATGTTGTTTGCCATGGGGCTAGGAAGCCACCTGAGTCAATATTTTAAAGGGCGTTTGTTAGAAACCTTCATCATCATTGAATTTACGCTGTCTATTTTGGTGTCATTTTCGGCTATTTTTGTCTATACAGTACACGCCTACAGCGAATACAACGGTATTTTTATCTATGGATTGGCCATTTTAGTTGGGATGATGATTGGACTGGAGATTCCAATTGTGACCCGCTTAAATCAGGAATACCAATCGCTTAGGGTCAACATCGCTTCGGTCATGGAGCAAGATTATTTCGGTAGTTTGCTGGGAGGCTTGTTTTTCGCGTTTGTAGCCCTGCCTTATTTAGGAATGACTTACACTCCTTTTATTTTGGGTACGGTGAACTTTACAGTGGCAGTGTTGCTGTATTTTAGACTAAAAAACCTGGTGCAAACCCGATGGCAGTTTAGGCTCAATTTTATGATGGGATTTGTGTTTTTAGCCATCACTGTAGGGAGCATTTATGCCAAACCCATCATTGTGTATGGTGAGCAAAAGAAATACAAAGACAAAGTGATTTATGAGTACCAATCACGGTACCAAAAACTCGTGATCACTCAATGGAAAAACCACTATTGGTTGTTCATCAATGGAAACCAGCAACTGAGTACCCTAGATGAAGAAATGTACCATGAACCTCTGGTACACCCAGTGATGAGGCTATCGCCCAATCCTCAAAAGGTATTGGTATTGGGGGGAGGAGATGGTGCTGCAGTAAGGGAGATTTTAAAGTATCCTCAAGTACAAAACATTACTCTGGTAGATTTAGACCCTGCCATGACCAAGTTGGCCAAGACCCACCCTGTATTATTACAACTGAACGATAGCTCGTTTTATAGCCCCAAGTTGAAGATCAAAAACATGGATGCGTTCATTTATATGGACAAAACCGAAGAGTTTTATGATGTGATTATCATTGACTTACCCGACCCTCGTACGGTAGAGCTGGGCAAATTATTTAGTAAAGAGTTTTATCAATTGTGTCGACGGCACCTACGTCCCCATGGGTTGATCATTGCCCAGTCAGGAAGTCCTTACTATTCTACCCGTGCTTTTGAATGTATCAATCAAACTATGTTGGCGGCAGGCTTTGGGACTACCAAAATTCACAACCAAATTCTTACTTTAGGCGAGTGGGGTTGGGTAATAGGCTCCAAGGATCTGAGCAGTGAAAAATTAAAGAAAGGGTTGCGTAACCTGAATTTCAAAGGTATCAAGACCAAGTGGATCAATGATGAATCTATGTTGTTGATGACCTCGTTTGGCAAGGATAAATATTTTAAAAGCAAAATACCCGATAGTACGGTGCAAGTAAATACGATTCACAATCCAGTACTGTATCGTTACTACTTGCAAGGCAATTGGGAGCTGTATTAGGGAGGGAGTAAGAAATAGTCTCCCCATTTGAGCGCGTTATTTTGATTGTAGATAAGTTCTTTTTTTGCGCCCATAGCAGCGCTACGGGCAATAAAAAAGACGAAATATACGGACAAAAGAAGTGCTAAAAATTGGGTATGTTATTTTTTGTACCCTCCCTTAAATTTAACCATAAATAAGATGACTTTTCAAGAAATCAACGACTTGCTCATTTCAAAATTTGGTGAAAATGTAATCATAGAAGCCAATGATGCGGCCATCCAACCATTTTTGGTAATCGAAACGGCCCAAATCAAAGCAGTGTGTGCCGAACTACACCAACATGAACAAACCTATTTTGATTTTTTGAATTGTGTGACTGGCATCGATAATGGTGAAAAATTGGGAACAATGGAGGTCATCTATAACTTGACTTCCATTCCGCACCACCTGCAACTCACCCTCAAGGTAATTGTACCAAGAAATACGGAGGCAGAGCCAGCTCCTAAAGTACCTTCAGTGTGTGAAGTATGGCGTACCGCCAATTGGCACGAGCGTGAGATATATGATTTATTAGGAATCGAATTTGAGGGACACCCCGATTTACGTCGTATTTTATTACCTGCCGATTGGGAGGGACATCCGCTTCGTAAAGACTACCAACATCAAGAAAAGTATCACGGAATTCGAGTGGCTTACTAGGTTTCACTCTTGTGGTCTTCAAGAAAATACCAACCTATTCAAATAAATGATCAAGATAATTCACAGGAAGTACTTCGGATATTTTGCGTTGTTACTGAGCTTTTGGGCTTGCCAAAATACGACCTCTAATCGCGCACAAAACGAGGAAACCAAACCCAAGGGACAGCCTGAAATTATCAATCCTCGCACTGATAGTCTGACTCAAGTATTCAGGGAAGGAAAGAAACTATTTGCCAATTGTGCCCAATGCCATACTACTACCCATGAAAAAATGGTAGGACCAGGGCTGTTGGGTGTACTTGAGCGTCGTCGGGTAGATTGGGTGGTGGATTTTATAGAAAATTCTCAAAAGCTCATTGCCTCAGGAGACCAAGAAGCCATAGACATTTATAACGAGTACAACAAAACCCAGATGCAATCCTTTGCCTATACAGATGAAGAAATGCCCAAATTGTTGTTTTACTTGGCCAACCTGGGCCGCCAGCCAGCCAAATACATTACCCTGGACGAATTGCCTGAGGTGAATAAAAAGTAATCAGTCTTGGTCCTCGAGTTGCAAGCATTGCTGAATGCGTCTCAGAGAAGTAGGGTCAATCTTCCGTTCGCCGTATTTCAAAGTTTTCAAATGCTTGAGTTTACAAAGTGAAGCAGGCAATATCAAAGGTTTTTGGCAAACTTGGTAGCGAAAGCCAATGCAATACAAATCTACATATAGCTGAGTCAAGGCCGAAAGCTCCCCTAATTCGTCAGGAAGGGTAACAAGTGCATTATCATAGAGATTCAAAACCTTCAATCGTTTGAGCTTTTTGATTTGAGGAGGAAGCGCCTTGATGTCGTGACCTACCAAAGCCAGCTTTTCCAGCGCAGGCAAATCACAGATAACGATTGGAAATGCGCTCATACCATTACTCACGGGCACTCCTTCGCAGTACATAGCCGAAACAGACAATGTTTTGAGTCGGGCGAGGTTTCTGAAAGCATTGGGTAATTTGGTTTTTTCACCTAAAGTCATTTCGAGGTATTCTAGTTGGGTCAATTGAGCCAGCTGAGCTGCCATGAAGGCGTCTACTGTAATGCCATAAATGGACAGACGTCTGAGTTGGGTCATTTGGCCAAACGAAGCTGGAAAGCTGGTAATGATATTACCTGTAAGATTCAATACTTCCAGTTTTTTCAATTTGCCCAAATGCTTGGGTAGAACAAGGTTTTTCTCTGGGGAACACAAAAATTCACGAAAACACTCTAGAGTACTCAATCGGGCGAGCTTTGTGATGCTACCAGGAAGCTTTTCAAATGCATTATTACTGATGTTCAAGGCCTCTAGTTGACCCAATTTGCTTATATTTTGAGGTAAATCAACGAGCTTGTTGTCCTCTAAATTGAGCTCACGAAGTTGGGTAAATCGTAATAGTGACTCGGGGAGTTTTTTCAAGCGACAAGAACTCAAATTGAGCGAGCGAACCCACTGAGGGTAGAGCAATAAATTCAAAAGGCTTGCTGGGTCATTCGCATATTTCAAATCCAGAGTAGCTAGTTTTAGTTGCCCCAAAAACTCAAAATTCTGAGGAGCATTTTTAAGATAATTGACCGTGTGACCCAGGTTGAGATGCCTCAGTTTTTTTAGGTTTGTTATCTGGGTTGGCAAAGCAGCGTACCAATTTTCCGAAATATTTAGACGCTCAAGGTGAGGCAATTGAGTGACCTCGTCAGGCAGTGTCTTCATGCGCCAAGTATGAGAACTGATGTCTAACTCCTTTAATTTTTTAAGATGCTTGATTCCTTGCAATGTCAATGAATAAGCGCCCACCATAGACGACCGAAAACCACCTGTATTGGGCTTGCGAGGAGCTTTATTGAGATCAACAACAGGGATGATGTCATGCATGATTAATACTTCCAGGTTTTTCAACTGATAAATCGCTTTGGGTTCTTCGTGCAAGGGTAATTCACTGATATCCAAATAACGAAGTTGCCGAAGTTGGGCAATCTGAGTTGGAACCTTGTGAATTTTGCTATTCCACCCATACTTCGCATTGATTTTCAATACCCTTAGTTTTTTCAAGGTAAATATCACTTCTGGAAAGGCCTGAAAATGATGGTGGCTTATATCGAGGTATTCCAGGTTTTTGAGTTTTTTAAGCTCATCAGGAAGTTCCTTGAGCTGTTGTTTGCTTAAATCCAGACGGATTACTTGCTCAGGCTTCGCAAGGGCTTGCCCAAGGCGAGTATAAGTAAGGGTAGACTGGGCTTGCCCTGATATGATCCCGATCGAGAGCCAAACCAACAAAGCCAAGGTAATGTGAGGTTTCATAAAGTTGGGGTATTGTTCAACTGATAAGTTAACAATTTTGATCAACCTTTCCGATCATAGAATCGTTTATTATTAAAGCAATTATTAATTCCAACCACCCAAAATTGATTAAACTTATGATTCATTTTGTTTCCAAACTCTCCCAAATTTTTAGTTTACTTGCCCTTTGTATTCTGGGCCTCATGGTAGCATTGCTTTTTGTTCAGGCTGATCTTGAAAACCTCGATCAAGAAGCACAGACTGCATGTGGTACAGTATCGCCTGATGAGTATCTTGTTGAAGATACCACATATGTGTCGGATACCGTTATTATGGGCAAAGCATTATTCAATAACAATTGTCAACAATGCCATAGTGCAGGTGCCGAGGTAATTGTAGGGCCAGGCCTCAAAGGTATTCTAGAACGACGTACCCTAGACTGGATCATTCCTTGGGTGCAAAACTCCCAAAAAATGATCGCTGCAGGAGATCCTTATGGTACTGCATTGTACAACAAATACAATAAAACTCAAATGCAAAGTTTCAAATTGACTGCCGATGAGATCAAGGCCATTATGGCGTATGTACAGCGTTATCGAGCGGTCGTGGCAGATTATTCGGGAAAAGTAGTTTCTTGTAAGTAACCAAACCACATTTGTTGGATGGTAATATTTTAAAATTAGGCTTTATGGACTCTAGTTTGGCCATATGCTAGGCTAGAGTTACTTGCCTGATTGATTTTCAATTATAAAAAATGGCAGCCAAGAATATAAATACATTCCTTGATAGTGCAAGCGTTGACTTGTGCTAAGGTGGGTCAGCTTAATGATAAAATCACTTACTTCAATGAATTTCCCCATCAAAAACCTGAAAAATCCCTCCATAGCCCATAACTTTGGCCCGTGAAAGATCTAAACTTCATAGACTAAAACTAAATGAAGATATGAAAGCATACGTTTTTCCGGGTCAAGGGGCCCAATTTGTAGGAATGGGAAAAGACTTGTATGATGGTTCGGCCAAAGGCAAAGAACTGTTTGAGCAAGCCAACGATATTTTAGGTTTCAGCATCACCGACACTATGTTTGCCGGAACCGACGAAGCACTTAAGCAAACCAAAGTGACCCAACCGGCCATTTTTTTACACTCGGTAATTTTAGCCCTCACCTCGGAAGGTTTTGCCCCCGATATGGTAGCAGGCCACTCATTGGGTGAATTTTCGGCCTTGGTTGCCAATCAGGCTCTTAGCTTCGAAGATGGCCTCAAATTGGTATCTCAGCGCGCTTTGGCTATGCAAAAAGCCTGTGAAGCCAATCCATCTACCATGGCGGCCGTACTTGGGTTAGAGGATGCAGTAGTAGAAAAGGCTTGTGAAGAAATAAGCGAAGTGGTAGTAGCTGCCAACTATAATTGCCCTGGTCAGTTGGTAATTTCGGGCAGTAATGTTGGAGTAGAGCAAGCCATGGAAAAACTCAAAGAGGCGGGCGCCAAACGCGTATTGCCCTTGGCAGTAGGAGGAGCTTTTCATTCGCCTTTGATGGAGCCTGCTCGTGAAGAACTGGCCCAAGCCATTGAGAACACTACTTTTGGAACTCCAACTTGTCCGGTATACCAAAATGTAAATGCTTTGCCTGCAACCGATGTGGCAGTCATCAAAGAAAACTTGATTGCTCAGCTTACCTCGCCAGTACGCTGGACCCAAACTGTACAAAATATGATGAAAGACGGGGCAACCTCTTTTACCGAGGTAGGTCCTGGCAAAGTGTTGCAAGGTTTGGTGAAAAAAGTAGACCGTAAAATGGAAGTGGCGAAACTTTAGTTTTAAAATGGTTTTCGCTAATAAGAGCGCTTTTTCGAGTTATAAGGTCATTTTTACAAAATGGAACAAATTACAAACTTGCTCTTATCGTGTGATTTGAGTTCGGAAACTTAAATCAGTAAAAAGCTTTGCTAATGGTTAAATGGCTATAGGGTTGCGTAATGCATCAGATAGCCATACAACCATTTAGTTATACAACAATACTTTCATTTATTCTGGTATAAACTCCCACGCTCCGATATCTGGAGTCGCATCTCGAGTCATTTTCCCGATATCAATCAAAATGCCAATGGGCAAAGCCACATTGATGGCTGGGGAATCCATCGTGAGACGCAAGTTGCCAATATTTTCTTGTTCAAACATGGGGTCCTCATTCAATAGGTTGTTGTTGCCTTCAAACGTAGTCAAAGAGGTTTTGAGAAGGTTATGACGTGCATTGATTCTTAAGCTCCCCAGTGGTTCGGGTAGGGCGACTTCATCGATTTTATTTCCCCATAAAATATTATTGACCCAATCGATGGCAAAATCATTACCAGCCTCATTGCTGAGCGAAATGGAAGGGACGGTTCGAATGAACTCAAACTCGTAATTGGCCAAGGTACAGTGCTGTAGAGTATAATTACCCCCATTGACGATGCCCAGCGTGTGGCCTACACAATTGGTAATGATGGTGTTTTCTAATAAAACATCGGCATTATCGGCCTTGATGCCATCCAACAACATATTTTTGATCAATGTATTTTTCAGAGTTAAATCGGGGGTGGCATCAGCATCATTGCCCGTAATGGCAATACCCGTAATGGCATTTTTGATGACCGCAAAACGAATATCTGCGGTGGCTCCTGCTTCTAGCACAATACCCCGCCATTGCCCCAGTTGTTCCTCAAAGGCTATTTCTCGCCTAAAGCCACCAAAACTCACTATTTTACCCGTATCTCCCTGTACTACCAGATTGCCCTGTACTTTCATAAAGGCCTTTTGATCAAAGGCAAAAATTCGGGTACTATCTTCAATGGTAAGGGTGGCCCCAGGGGCCACAGTTACCGAGTCTTGAATAATATAAGGTTGGTTCTTGTCCCAGGTTTCATTGCCGGTGACCGTATAACTTTGCAGTACTCGGGCATTTTCACGCCAAGCAATGAGTTTGACCTGTTGCTCGACTTGGTTGGTGGTAAACAGTAAAGAATCAAAGGCAATGGCTACCCCCGATTGACTATCTGAGGGGACATTGATCTCTATCAACACCAAGAGGCTATCTCCTCCCAATAATTCTACATCAGTAAATACAATGTCTTTTCGCCCCTTGATGGTTACTTGGTAAGGAGAGGCTGATTTACCACCTACCTCGATGCGTTGAATTTTCACTGCATTTTTGTCTGGATTGTATACCATGAGGCGCTTGGTAATGCTACGCGTATTGGTAAACAGGGTATCGAATACCACGGCTTGGTCTGAAAAACCAAGCGTGACGGAGTTGTTGGTAAAAATTTCTTCTTGAGGAGTGCAGGCAAAGAAACCAAGGGTGCAGAATAAGCACAAACTCCATATATATAATTGCTTCATTTGAATATGCTACAAAGGGCGTGGAGTAGTATAACGAGTATGGGTGCAAATATAGCCATTGCCAGATTAGCTACAAGCCTAATTTAATGAACTACTAATGATTTGTCTATTCCTGCCATTTTTGCGAAAAAAAGAATAAAAAAACACAATATTGAAATAGTTTGTATTAATTTTATACTACTTGAAATAAACTCCCATTAAACGGAGTA
>CALDJV010000921.1 GCA_937899305.1 uncultured Cytophagaceae bacterium | reverse complement strand
ATTTTTAACGGCTCCATTACTCAAGTTCTTAACGCTGACAGACTAAATGCCGAATACAGCTGACGCATTCACAAGTGTATTTCTTGTGAAGTTTCCAAATAAAATCACTGCGAAAGGTCAATTATATATTTAAACGTATGGGTAATTTAGTACACCCCGATGACGTTGAAGAATTTATTGAGGAACATATATATGGAGTTTATTAATGAGTAGTTTATTTGAATACAAAGGTAAAGTAGCATATCTAAATGCGTTGACGTTAGGGAATGAATACTTTGCCAAAAGCTTGCAGGTAGCAGTTGCAAATAGGCCTTCCAGTTTTGATTTATATCTAGATAACCCCTTTTTTTATGAAATTATAGATTTTTTATCAATTGCTCACATTAGAGGCGAAACCATTACATTGCTTGTGAGTGGATCATTGATAGTATCGGTGAAAGAAATACTTCCAATATCAGAAAATGTTAAAAAGAAAAGAGCTATTGAAACTTGTGTTTTTGCTTTCAAAAATAATCTGATGCCAATTGCTCCAATACCTTGGGAAACATTTCCAAATATGACAACAGAGAAAAAACTTAAGAAATTAAGTTTTGCATTTATACATTGGATGAAGCACTTAGAGTATTATGACATTGATGCATATTATTTGTTTAACCCTAGCTTATACAGCTTTTGGAAAGAAAATGAACAAAATATAGATTTTTATCTCAGAGAATTTATCCGTTTACGTAACCTGGATCAACATCAAGTAGAAACAAACTTAGGTAGAAAATTATGAGTAATTTTTGTCTGGTAATGGAAGGTAGTTTTTTAATTGGGAAATTTTATTTTGACTCTCAAGCAAGGTACTTCAAATTTTCTGTTTTGGAGGATCCAGATAACTTTTATCAGGTTGCTTATGAGCATGATCAAATCAATGCTTGGGTAATGCGAGTCATGCATTGTTTCCGTGAAAAAACGCCTTTTTCCTTTCGTTACAATACCGAAACCAAAGAAGTCGTTGAACTTTGGTAGTCACTTTTGATCATATCAATCATCCTCTCGTTCAAATTTATGCACATAAACCAGGTCAGATTAATTTAGAGCTAGGAAACTCGGCCATTACCCATTACTTTTCTATTGAGGAGAAAGATCTTAAAGATGAGACCTACTTTGAAGCGATTGAAGTTTCAATACTTTGTTTAGGGTATGCCCTCACGCTTTCAAACCCGGTAGTTGCGGCTATTTTAGACAGAAAGCAGTTGTTTAGAGTAGGCCCTTGTACTACCTGTATAGAGGAGTTGAAAAACTGGCAAGAGGCGTATTATCAAAATGAAAAAGATAATATTATAAGTGAGAAGGTAGTTGGTTATGATTATAAGCAAATTAAATATTTTGATTGTGATTATGGCTCACCTTGGAGTACAATGATTGAATTTATAGAGGATAAAGTTGAATACACTTTTAAAATAGAAAGTCAGGAACAGGCTTACTGGATGGTAAGAATGATGCAAGCTTACAGAGATGGACAAGAAGTTGCGGTAAAGGTGAATCAACCAACAAAAGAGATAATAGATCTCAAAAAATATGTTAACGGAAACCTGATTTAAACCAGTGTTCCTTGTTCAAAGAACCACTTACAATATTTTATTATAAACCTAAAATAATGGCTCAATTAAACATCTCCGAAATCACCCTCAACAACCTGATCGGTTTGAAATTTAACTTATCCGAAATAGATGATCTGGAATCAGATTTCAAAGCTTTGTACCAGCGTTTTTACAATGAAGATATTACCTTACAGGCATCACACTATCCGCATCAACTGGTCGTACTCAAGATCGGCTGCTTAGACCTCACATTCAAGCGCCAAGACCTGACCGAAAATCAGTATTTGCGGGTGCTGATGATAAGCAAAGACATTGGATACATGGCTTATGACAAGTGGAGGGCAGGATACACCGTTGATGAAGCGCTCAAAAATTGGCAAGTAGCCTTTGATTCACTCGAAAAACCACTAGAATTTAAGGTCAAAGATGCTTGTCATACCAATTCGGAATACATATGGCAGGATAAATATTTCTATGGTTAGAAACCGCTATTGCACAGTCGCTTGAGTAAACGAACTGATCTTTTATAAAGATTTATTAACTTTTCGGGTAGATGTTCATCAAAGAACAATCATTAATACAAAGGTAAAATAATGAACGAAACCCACTACCGAAAACTCGAACGTATGTATTTGCGATCCAATGTAAATACAATGATTTATGATACTACTCAGGTGCTTATCGACCACGAAACGGCAGAAATCAGCATCGAAGTCACCGAAAAATATTTTCACGCTTTGAACGCCATGCATGGCTCGGTTTATTTCAAACTATTGGACGATGCTGCATTTTTTGCTGTCAACTCCATCGTAGAAGATGTTTTTGTTCTTACCACATCTTTCAACATTCACATGGTACGCCCAGCCAGTCAAGGGCGAATCAAGTCGGTAGGGAAGTTGAAGTATGCCTCTAAAAACATATTCATGGCCACCTCTACTTTGTACAATCAGGAGGGGAAAGAAATAGGTTTTGGTACAGGTAATTTTTCCCGAAGTAAGGTACAGTTGGCCGATGTGCCATTGTATAGCTAAAGAGGGAAAACATTGGCCGTAAAAATCTCCGGTTTAAACGATGATTATCTACCATTTATCAAATTGTTTTGTATTATTTGACAACAAAATTTGGTGTAATTTTCGCTTATCAGGATTTTATATTTTATTGTAATCGAAATTACTCTCTAATTAAAAAAAAACTTTAAAATTATGGCTGATATTCAAGTCAGTGGCCGCATGTTAGTCGGCACTTTAAAAAAACAATTCAAGGAAGAGTTTGGGTCCACCTTAAGAGTATATAAAGGTACTCACAAAGGGGCTCACTTTGCTGATGATGACGCTACTTTGGCCTCAGTAAGAGGAGAAGATGCTGAAAAATCGGGAGAACTAATCATCCACGGCAACATGCATGTACAAACCTTTGAAGAAAAATTCAAAGACATCTTTGGCATTCAGGTACAAGTAGCCACTCCGGATGATTCCAAACTGGCCCAAAACGACATCACTTTGAGTGCCTCTGGCAAATAAGAAAGCAATCGTACAATATAGAGCCATTAGTTAAACCCAACTAATGGCTTGTTTTATTTCACTCATCAAACATAGCGTACATTTTAAAAAATCGCCCCTTTTCTTTCCAGGTACTCTCGCGCATTGATGTCTAAAGTAGCCCCAGTAAAATCAGATTTTTCTGCTCGATTTACCCGCATATCGGTTTGTTGTAAATTGGTTTCTTGCATATTGGTTTTGGCCAACAAAGTACCTTTGAGCGTAGACATAGACAAGTCAGCTTTAGAAAAATCAGCATATTCCAAAATTGCTTCGGTCAGGTCGGTATTGTGAAAGTGAGCATTGGCTGCGTTTACATCAGTTAGATTGGCTTGAATCAACTCGGCGTGGTCTAGATAAGCTTCTTTGAGATTGGCTGCCTTCAACAAGGCAGTTTTAAAATGAGCGTAGCGCATATCGGCTTGGTACAGGTTGCCATGGCTCAAGTTGGCCTGTTTAAGGTCAGCATCATGCCATCGCGACTGGGGGGCTTCTACCAATTGTAAATCTGCATGATGTAAAATGGCCTTGTACAAATACGCTCCACTCAAATTACATCCATTCAGATTGGCTTGAGTAAAGTCGACCTCGGTAAATTGAGCATTTTGAAGATTGGCATCAGTCATAATCGCCTCTCGAAAGTCGGCAAAATGAGCCTGTACATTCCCCAAATTGGCCTTACGCAACTTGGCCTTATGCAAATTGGCTGAGGTAAGATGCGCACTTTCCAGGTTGGCTCCTAGCAGGGTAGCTTCTTCTAAGTTAGCGTGATTCAACAAAGCACCCTGTAAATCGCAATAAGACAAGTTGGCCTTACTTAAGTCCTGATACTGAAGGTTGAGGCGCAATGGTTTACTCAATTTAATCATAAAAGTAAATTTGGCCTTTAAATCAGGGTCGGTAGGTACAAAGTTAAATTTAGGATGGGCATACGACAACACTGATATGTAAGCCACAAAAGTGTTTTTCATGAGTATGTTGGGATCTATTTGCTGATGAGACTTGGATAGATACACAAATTGCTTGGCCAATAGCTCAGGCATAAACCCGACCATACGCTCGCTCAGTTCCATTCCCAAAGTTTCAGGCTCGGCTTCTACCAATTGTGTCAAAAAGATGATTTCTTCCAGAGAAAGTTCCTGAGCTGCAAATAAATCACTTAAAATGACCAAGGCTTGGTCGGCTTGGTTGAGGCGATAATAATCATCAGGGTTTTTAGACAAAAAGGAATGTTTGAGTACGGTGAATTTTTCTTCGATATGTTTCATAAAAGTTCTTGATGCCAAAGTTGAATTACTGATACAAGTTACTCGTCAAAGCATTGTGTTTGCAATACCTGATTTATCCTATGAAGGAACCTGTATAAAAATCTAATGCAGTGGGGTGCTATTTGGTAGGTATCATAAAACAACGATCAATGAATATTGCTATACCCAATCAATATAAGAAGTTTACCCTAAAAAAAGGAACACACTTGAAGTATAACTCAAAAAAAATGAGCAGGTTTTGCGTAAACTCCGCCAAAACCTGCTCATCGCTTGGTCATCACCGCCTTCATTTATGCCCCAAACCATTCAAATGCCTGCTCTTTGGTCTCAAAAAAACCAGATTTCAGTTGCACTTGGGAGTTTTCGGCCACTGCTTGTTGAATCGACAATTGAGAGACCATTTCGGGTGACATCAAAAAACCCATTTTTGTTAAGCCTGCCGCAGCCCAAGCCGGATATACTGCTTCGTCTACCCAATTTTGAATTTCAGGTGAAATAGGAAATATAAATTGGGTGGTATCAATCAATACATTTTGGGGGGTAGACTCCTCCACTGATTTTACCTGTTGAACCAATTCTCGTTTAAAATCTTCATTGGTCAGTTCTACCGTTTCTTTGGACCAACGAAACTCCAATGTCTGGTTGTCTTGATGGAAGATCACTTCCATAAATTTACTTTTGTAATTCATCATAGTTCATATCAACTCAATGGTCTATAATAAAACCTTTATTTTATGATTTAACGGCAAAATTATTTGACAAGGCAATGAGTTTAAAGTTAAAACAAGCCTCCTTCGCATACCTGTAAGAAATTTCCTAATTAAACAAAAAACGCTGTCAGTTTCCTAACAGCGTTTTATCAATATATATGCTCCAAGTCCATACTACGGATACCTTGGGTTCAATTTGGTAGTGTACCTCCTAGTAAGGTATCCTCCCAGATTTCATTAGCCCTCAGTTTTGGCAGCAGATTGTACTTTCAACAATCCATCAATTCCAAAGTTACCATACATAGTACTCGTGATATTGTCTTGTACATCGTTGGCTTGCTTTACCAGTTCGCCCATTCCCATGGTATCTATCACAGTACGGAAAGGTTTTTCACCCACTGGTTTATTCACCACTGCTACCATAGCATCGGCTACAAATTCTGGCTTCTGGTTTGGATTATTATTCAATGCCTCGACAAAACCACCAAACATTTGCTCCGGCATTTTCATAAACTCACCATAGCTTTCGTTGCGGCTTTGGTCACTTGCAGGAATCAGGTTTTCGCCAAATGCAGTCGCGTATCCTCCGGGCTCAATCAAGCAAACTTCAATTCCAAAAGTAGATAACTCTATCCGGTAGTTTTCGGCCAAAGCTTCTAAGGCCCACTTGGTAGCGTTGTATACCCCATAAAAAGGCAACGTAACCCGACCTAATAAACTAGACACAAACAAAATGGTACCTGACCCTTGTTGGCGTAAATGAGGCAAGGCAGCTCGGTTCACCCGCTGTACCCCAAATACGTTGACCTCAAATAACTTTCTGAAGTCTTCGGGGGTATGGTGCTCTAGCATACCAATTGACCCGACCCCAGCATTGTTAATGACAACATCCAGGCCACCCAGTAATTCAATCGCTTTGGTCACCCCTGCTTCTACACTTTGGTCGTCGGTCACGTCCATTTCTACCACTTTGGCACCCGCCTCAGTAAGGGTAGCTGCAGCTGCTTTATTACGCCCCTCTACCCCACGCATGGTGCCTACTACTGTGTGTCCCGCTTTCAATAATCCCTGAACGGTAAGTTGTCCAAAACCTCCGCTGGCTCCGGTAATTATAATTTTCTTTGACATGTTTTTTTGTTTTAGAATATGTTGAGTAATCTATATCATCAATTATTCAGTGAGAAATAACTTCTCTTGATGTAGCACAAAGATGAGCAAAGAAATAAGTAAACAACTGACCCAAACTAAAGGTAAACTGACCTATTCCTAAGAACGAGTCAGTTGGGATGACTTTTTATAGGCAGTGGGCGTCATACCAGTTTGCTTCTTGAAAAACCGAGAAAAATGAGTGGCTTCACTAAAGCCAAGGTTATAACTGATTTCTTTAGATGAAAAGGCCGCATTTTTCAATAGTGCTTTGGCGGTGTTTATAGCCATTTTATTGATCCAATGATGCACCGATTGTCCTGTTTTGCTCTTGATCACTTGGCTCAAATAATTGGGGTGCAAGTTCATTTGGTGGGCAAAGTCTTGTACTTGCAGTAGGGTAGGTTCTCGTGGACTTTCCATAATCCCCGTAAAATGCTTGGCCAACAATTTTTTGAATGTTTTAACAATTTCAGAATTACGATCACCTTCTTCCAGAGGATTATACGAACACCAACAATGTTCTTTGAGCTTGAGCAACAACACCACAAATAAGTTTCCTACAATCCGATATTTGTAACGTGAATCTTTATGAAAATAATGAAAAATTTGCTGGTAGATATCTTCCATTTCTTTGTATTCTTCTGGGCTTAGTTGGTGGGGAGGAATGGTTTCGGCCAACAAGAATGGAAACTCCTCAAAAATATCTGGATGTACCTTTTCTCTCAAAAAGGCCTCGGTGAGGGTAACAATGTAGGCATCTTGTAGCACTTCCATTTCAAATGCCTTGATATGGCCCGGATTGGTAAAGTAAATATTGTAATTGTTAAATGCAAAGCGTTGATTATCAGTCATATAATATCCCTTGCCTCGTTTGATAAATACAAATGAAAAATATTCAGCGCGAAAAACCGGAGATTTATAGGGGAACTGGTGGTGTAAATCGGGTAAGTAGTGAATGGTAAAATCGGTATCTTGCTCAATAGGTATATCAACTGAATTGTAAAAATCAGCAATGGTTTGGTGTACAATCATTTGGTTCATAAAGTAGATGTCAATCTCGTAAGTGATAAGGTAAATTGATTGATAGGAAAACTAAAAATCTCTGAGTACACTGTAAATTAAGTAAGTTGTTGATTTACTCGAGGTTATTTTGTTTTCTGACGATCTTCAAAAAATTGAGCATAGCCTAAAGCCCTTTTAGCTTAAACCAATGGATTTTTTAAGAGAGGTCAGGGGGCAAAAGAAACCGAGAAAACCGTAAGGTATTTAGTTTATAGTGTACTGAAATTGAAAATACAAAAGTTTTGGTCGGTAACAAAACCCAGTTACCGACCAACTCCCACCTTTTATAAGATTCCTTTTTGTTGAAGTGCCTTCATGGTAACCTCTACCCGTAATGGTATGAATTGCTTACTCTTAAGCCCAGGTTTGGGGTCTAGATTGGTAGCAAAGAAATAAAGGTTTTCGCCCTTTTCTACATAACCGACAAACCAACCATTGAACTTCCCTCCTGGGTTAGATAGCCCGGTTTTAGCCCTTAGTATATATTGATCGGTTTGCTTTTTAATCATCATGCGTTTCGCAATCTTATCGGTTCGCGCCGAAATAGGCAACTTATTTTCGTGAAAACGCATTAAAAAATCAATTTGCTCAAATGGAGTGATACGAGAGTCACCTACCACCCAAAATTCATCATAATTGGTACTGTCTACCACCATCTTGCCATAGTTGAGTTTATCTACCCAAGTATGCATTTGTTTTTCTCCGGCCTTACGGGAAAGTTCTTGATAACAAGGCAAACAAGAGAGATGAAAAGCTTGTCGAAAAATCAAATCTTGTTCCCAAGCTTTGAGGTATCGCTTTTTGCCATCCCACTTTATCAAGGAACTATCGTTCTTTACAGTTCCCACCTCTAGTGCAATCAATGAATTGGGAATTTTGAAAGTAGAAGCGGGTAAATAACCACGCCTTGCCCAGTCGAAATCATTAGAATAATAGCGTTTTTGTTGGTAGTCATAAATCAAGATGGTACCTTTTGCTGGCACAGTTTCCATCAAATTTACGAGCACCGAGTCTACTACTTCTTGACTCTTTTGAGTAGTTTGTTTTGCTCTACCCTGCCCTTTTTCGTTTTGGGTCTTCTGATTTTCTTGGGCTTCATTTTGTTGATTAGGCTGAGAACAGGCAAACCCAGCTAGCAGTAATACAAAAAAATAGATTTTTTTCATTGGATATGGTTTTAGTAAATAAACAACTATAATAAAACCTCAGGCGAAAGGTAACCTCAACTTAAGTAACACTTTCAAAATAAGTGTCGAGATTTTAGTGAAATTACTCAAAGCTAA
>CALDJV010000920.1 GCA_937899305.1 uncultured Cytophagaceae bacterium | reverse complement strand
GATCAACTTACTTGGGATGAAGAAAAAGAAGTGTTTTATTTGAAGGAGGAGGGGTGATTTAGGAGTTTGAAGTAAAATGAATTTAACAAGCAAATAACTTTATTTATTAATGAAAAATTCTACTGCCTCAAAGTACCGCGAAACAGTCAAAGATTTATCTAAGTTAGTGTTTCTTTATGAAGGAGATGATTGGCCAACAGCTTTTCAACAACATTTAAACCATCTCTGGGAACAGGATATCATTAAATTCAATATCCTCAATATTAAAAGTAGTGACATTAAAAGTTCTGATGACTTCAGAGTAGGCATGTTTATTACAGCAGTTGGATTAATGGCCTTTGGTAGAAAAGAAGCTATTCCCTTTGTATTACAAGGTATTCCAAAAATTGGAACACTAAATCGACTCACAATCATTATTTTAAAGCTTCTTCCTCTACCCGAACACCTCCAGGATTTAAACAAAAAAAACCGAAATCCTCGAATGGCTCGAAACCCACTACGAGCAACTTACTTGGGATGAGGAAAAAGAAGTGTTTTATTTGGAGGAGGAAGGGTAGTTTTTTCGTTTTATGGCAACATACTTGGTCCAGAATGGGAATGCATAATTAAAATAACACTAAGAAATGTCAGTAACTTGTTACGTAGCCAATCAACTCAGTTGCCCTCATTGCGGTACGGTCTTTCATAAAGACACCCGAGTAGATTTATCCAATAAGGTAAACCCAGAACCAGGTATTACTACCATATATGAAGGCCAAACGCTTGAGATTGATTTGGAAGATATTTCCACTGATTTCATCAGAATAAAAGCACCCACTCAACCTATTGTAAAATGTGTAGAATTATGGGAATGTCCTACTTGTAATAGTTATAATTTTGCCGAAATCATTTTTCTTTTAAGAAAAAACGATGCTATAGTAGAAAGCATCAAAAGTGTAGTGTTGACAAGCACCTACCTCGGTGAGATTAACTATCTGGCTGAAAATATAGATTGGTGGGCAGAACGATTTACAGAAACCCCTATTTTTAGCTCTCTTGAACCACCTCAACAGGAAATTGACCAGTTTAAAAAAGCCTTAGATCAATACAATGCCCAAAAATAGAATATGCCATGTCCCAGACTTATTATATTGCGCCTCTCAAGTGTAATCACTGCCAAGCGATTTCACCAGTAGATACCTCTACCAATATGAGCAACAATGCCACTTACGATCCTGGTAACGTAGTATTTGGCATTCATGATACCCTCCCAATTGACCGGGATGATTTAACTTGTGATGCTTTTCAGATTAACGTGCCTCAAAACAACATTGTAAAATTTACAGAAATTTGGCGCTGCCCAAGTTGCCGAGAGACCAACCCTGCCGAAATCCGTTTTGCGTTCCACCAGCAAGGCGCTTATATTCAAACCATTCATACCGTGGCGCTTACCCCTGATTACCTGGATGAAGTGCATTACCTGGGGATGAGATTTAATTTATATTTTGAGAATTTATTTGATGAGCAAGTTTTTAAATCTTACGAAACTACTACGGAAGAAATCACGAGGCTCAAACAATTACTCAACCCGCTTTGATCTCAGGTTGTCATTGGCTGATCACGTCTTTCATTTATACCTTCATTTACGCTATCATTATGAAGACGCTTCTCTTCTTTGCTGATAAGGGAGTATCTAAAAAATAACATACCCAATTAGTAGCCGTTCTTTCACGAATATATTTCGTTATTTAGCCTTTGGCAGAGCTCGGCACAGCGAGCTGTAGCCCAATGTCGTTTAGTTAAGCAAAATAATATCGATTAAAGAACACTGATCAACGATTTCAGAAAGGGGCTAACGCCCTAAAATAAAAACAGTGAAGGCTTTTCCTTCATTATTCGCCATTCGTTGATCAATATTCGATATTCATTTTTATCAAAACAGTTCTTAACTTAATGACATTGAGCTGTAGCCATCGGTTTTATTGCCCGTAGCGCTGCTATGGGCGCAAAAAATAGCCTCATCTATCCGCAAAACCACTGGCTCTAATAGGGAGACTATTTATTACATCCTCCCTAAAAAAAGTACAAAAAAATGTATACAATCAAAGGTTATCAGGAATTTGGCCACGATATTCAAAACGCTTGGGGTCACTTATTAAAGAAATTTGCCTTAGAGGTGGTCAAAATTACAGATGCTGAAGTAACGGTTCAAAACCAAAACTGTGGCTTGAAACTATTGTTGGGGGTAGATCAAAGAATCCATTACTTGTTTGAAAGCCCTCGTACTCGCAAAACCTATGATTATTCGCTATTGCGCATTTTTTTTGATATCCAAGATGCGCTCAACTTGGTAGGGGGAACCTCATATCCTTTGACAATGGATGCGTGGCTAGCCCACTATGCCAACGATGACTATCGAGGTATTTGCTTGATAGATTTACCCATCATCGCGCAAGAGCTGCAAAATCATTGGGCTTTTTTATTGCAAGGAGACTTCAGTTTTGAAGATAATTTTGCCGCTTGGAAAAAGTGGTACGAAAACAAGCGAGACATCTTACAAACCAGGCAACTATCCTACTCTCACTATCTCAAAAGCCTCCAAAACCCTCATTCTGTATTGCACCCAGATGCCACCCTTACTCCTGAACAATCGGCTGATTTGCCTGAATTTAGACTTTGGGTAAGTGCCAGTCTGAAAGTCTTCAAAAATTTAGATCAAATGCTACAAGTAGTGTCAAATCCCTCTATTTACCTTCAAAAAAGCCGGCAAAACCTGGAATGGATAGACCAAGTCATGCAAAAATTGATGCCAGCATTGGGACTTTTTTATAAAAAAAAGATCCGGGCCGGAGCCGTTTATTATCAA
>CALDJV010000919.1 GCA_937899305.1 uncultured Cytophagaceae bacterium | reverse complement strand
ATATTGATAACTAACTTAACATCACTTCCAAGTGCTTCGGCACCACTAGGAGTTTTCTTGCCTTTACCGTAGCTAATATTGAAATCATGACGGTTGAAAGTACCAGTGGCAGTGAAACCAGTTTTTGTGCCATTTTTGCCTTTGAAAGTACCCAATTGCTTGGCTACAAAAGTAAAGGGTTTAGTTACCCCTTTGATGGTAAGGTCGCCCGTGATTTTGTATTTGTTTTTACCCGCTTTTTTGAACTTTTTGCTCACAAAAGTAGCTTTGCTGTATTTAGCCGCATCAAAAAAATCTGGAGCTTGTAAGTGACCATCTCTTTTTTGATTTCCAGTGCTTACTGAGCTTACATCGATGCTAGCTGTCAATTTTGCTCCATCCAACTTGCCATTGTTAGATTCAATGGTAGCGTCAAATTTGCTAAAACTACCGTTTACAAACGACAGTCCCTGGTGCATTACTTGAAAGTTTACCCAAGAGTGGTAAGTGTCTGCTTTCCAGGTTTGGGCAAAAGATACGCTCGCCATCAAGCCAAGCGCGGCAAAGGTTAAAAATACTTTTTTCATTTGAGTTGGATTGTTTGAGTGTATATTTATTGGTGTATACAGTTAATTCTATGTTGAATATTTAATACGATGCAAATATATGTATCTACATTTAATGTAAAAACTTATTAACAAACATTTAACAATAATGGGCTATTTTTGATTTACTGGTACCTCAAGATCAATGAATACATCGCCAACGGGCATCCCAAAGTCTTTAGCGGCAACCGTCATCTTACCTTTGAATACGGCAGTTTTATTCTTTTTTATAAACTCGAAGGGCACTGTAATTTCCTTGGTTTTTCCTTTCATGGTAAGTTTTCCGGTGAGCGCAAACTTTTCTCCATTCTTCTTGATATTGGTAGATTCAAAGCGAATGTAAGGGTACTTGGCCACATTGAGATATTCACTAGAGGTAATATCAGCAGCTTGACCCTCTTCTTTAGCCGTCACCGATTTTGCGTCGATACGGGCAGTGATGCTAGAGTTAGAGAGTTTGAGTGGGTCAAATTTAATGGTTGCCTCCAAGCCAGAGAATGTACCTTCAGCTCCCGATCCAGTTTCATTGTAGGTGATCTTGGCTTGTTTGGTGTTGACCTTCCAGGTGATTTGGCTTTGAGCCTCGGCCAATAGTCCAATAACCAAGGCAAGCGATAACAGTGGTGTAAATATTTTTTTCATTGTTTTGAAATTTTTCAGGTATCTAACGAAGCACAAATGTAAATACAATTTTTGATGTATCTACATCTATTTTTATATGAAAAACTCCTTTCTGAAACATTTGTTGTCCATTAACAAACCCTTAACAAGAAAATCCAGGCAAATAGGGTAATACAATGCAACACTCATCGCAAAGGAAGATGGATTGGTGGGTAAACCAGTGAGAAAAGTATAATTTTAGCCTTGAGTACGTACCAGAAGTTATGATTGAGGAGGAGGATTGAGGTTTTCAGCAAAAGTGAGTACAAAACCATTCAAATCCTGGAAAGAAAATTCGGTCATACCGTATGAGCTTTCCCGAAGTTCATTTACAATGGTGACCTTGTTTTTGAGTCGTTCGTACCAGTTTTTTATCTCAGTTACTCTTATATAAAAACTGAGACTTCCTCCTAAAGATTGGCTTTGTAACGGAGCAAATTCACCTTTGATGCTTTCCTCTGACTGGAACATCAAAGCCACTCCCTCTACCGATACCATGGCCCAGTCGTAAGGTGGATTGGCGGGTACCGAATCTATCATTTGAAAGCCCAGGTTTTGGGTATAATACATCACGGCTTCCGCCACATTACTTACCATCAGGTTGGGAGTAAAGGTTTTGATTTGCATTTGATTTGTTTATTAAAATAGGTGTTTGCTCAATTTGATAATTTTGCGGCAAGTTAGAGATGACTTCTTAAATTACAAGTACTTATGAACATTTATGAATTTTTGAAAACCGGAATTTTAGGTGGCCTCGTGGTAGGAGATACCGAGGATGCTTTGTACCAAAAATTTGATCAAGAATGGTTGGGAAAGAAATTATACCCTGATAAAGCCTATCAAGACGTGTTTTATTATTATGCCGATGGGGGAAACGTGGAAATATGTATCCAGTTTGGCGAGGTAGCCCATTTCAATATTGATACTGACGACTCAACTTTTTATGTGGAAGCGCAAGCCAAACAATATTCGTTGAGCAAGGTCTGCAGTTTTGAGCAATTGATTGCATTGTTAGACGACCTCAATGTTGGGTGGCAGTTCTACAAAAGGTACTGCCTACGCAAACAGGTAACCATTGTGACAGAGGGGAATGTATTGCTGACTTTTATGTACTTGGAAGCAGGGCAGTCGTATTTGGCCAAATTACATATTAACTCCGATACATCTTATGAGAACTCCGCTAAATGTACGCCATAATGAAGGTGCCGTAAATAAATTTATGTATATTTAGTAGGTTCACTAAAGAGAAAAACCATTATGACCACACCTCATCACATTAAAATTAAGTTTGCTGACTTGGCCCAACTTACCAATATGCACATTAGGTTAGATGAAGATTTTCAAATGACTGAAGATGAGTTTTTTGAGTTTTGCCAGGAGAATCGAGAGCTGAAATTTGAACGAACCAAAGAAGGAAATATAATTGTGATGACTCCAACTGGATTAGACACTGGCGGAAGAAACAGTGAGATGATTGGTGAATTGATTTTTAAAGATCTACCTCCAATCCAAAGCGATCACTCAAACTATCCAATTGTTGATGTTTTCCTCTAAGGTATTGGAATTGTTCGTAAGGAGTGTAATATTTCTTCTTTTTCTCCACGTACTCATACAACACCGATAACTTCAAGGCTTGATTGTTTAAGCGATTTTGTAGGTTACGTTCTATTTTTTCCTTGTAAAAATTGATCAAATCGGTTTTGGCTTCATCATCATAAGTAAGTGTTACCATAAACCCTTCCTTTACCTCTAGTTTTCCCCCCAATAAATATTCAGAAGCCTTGCGGGCTTTGTCTCGATCTTGCGGGAAGTTTCTCAGCACTGTTTTAAACTCATTCAAGCCCGATTGTACATCTTGCTTGGTAAAAGGCGTATTAGTATTGGTGGACAAAGCCGTCCCATTGCCTGCGTTTACTTGTCCGTTTTCGTTGATCTTGGGTAAAATAGGTGTTTTGGGATTCTCTTTTTCTACCCGTTCTAATTTTATTCCCGGTTTTACTTCTGGTTTGGTAACTGTTGGGGTTGCTTCGTCTGAAGCAGGGGAGTGTTCATTTACTGAGGACTGGGGTTCAGGCTTTTTTTTTTCACCGTTTTCCTGACCGGTTCTTTCAGGAGAGGGAGCCGGCACTGCCACCGGATTTTGAGCCCACTTGATGACTTGGGCCAAGTTGGCCATTTTCATAAGGGTGAGCTCTACATAAAAGCGAGGATTTTTGCTGCTTTTATAGTTCAAGTCGCACTCACTGGCCAGGTTGAGTGCCGAAAGTAAAAAGGAAGCGGAGGCCACCTGGGCTTGTTCAGCAAAGCGTTGTTTTACCTTTTGCGAAGTCTCCAATAATTTTACCGTAGACGGATCTTTACACATCATTACATTGCGTAAGTGGGCGCCCAATCCGGCAATGAAAATATGCCCATCGAACCCTTTTCGCAGAATTTCATCAAAATAAAGCAATGCCAGTGGGGTATCTTGAGCCAATAAGGCATCAGTAATTTTGAAATAGTAATCGTGGTCGAGGATGTGCAGGTTTTTCACTACACTTTGGTAGGTAATCTTGCGGTCGGCCGAAAAAGTGGTAATGAGATCAAACAACGACAAAGCATCCCGCAAACCTCCGTCGGCTTTTTGGGCAATTAGATCCAAGGCGTCTTGTTCGGCTTCTATGTGTTCTTTTTGGGCAATACCGGCCAAGTGGCCGCTCATGTCCTTGACTTCAATGCGTTTGAAATCGAATATCTGACAACGAGATAAAATGGTAGGAATGATTTTATGCTTTTCGGTAGTAGCCAAAATAAAAATGACATACTCGGGAGGCTCCTCAAGCGTTTTCAAAAAAGCATTGAAGGCCGCATTAGAAAGCATGTGTACCTCATCTATGATGTATACTTTGCGTTTGCCAGTTTGGGGAGGATAGCGTACCTGATCTACCAGGTTGCGAATGTCGTCTACACTATTGCTAGAGGCGGCATCTAGTTCGTAGACATTCATCGAACCTTGTTTCTGAAAACTGACGCAAGACTCACAGGTACCACAGGCCTCGAAATCGTCGGTAGGAGTAAGGCAATTGATCGTTTTGGCCAGAATACGCGCACAAGTGGTTTTACCCACCCCTCTAGGACCACAAAACAAGAATGCCTGAGCCAATTGATTGCTCTTGATGGCATTTTTGAGTGTTGTTGTGATGTGCGATTGCCCTACCACGGTATCAAATGTGGCGGGACGGTATTTTCTAGCCGATACTACAAAATTCTCCATATACGCAAGTTAGTAAAACTACATAAATAACTTAATCCATTTGACTAATTTCTTGCTGCCATACATCCTGAAAAAATAGCACAAATAGCGCTGCTATTAGCCATTTTTTTCAGTCGCCTGACAACAAGCTATTGCACCAAATTTGGATGATTTTATTTTTTACG
>CALDJV010000918.1 GCA_937899305.1 uncultured Cytophagaceae bacterium | reverse complement strand
AGATACAGTAGTTTATTAATTATTTAAACTACAAAGCATACGTGCGGAAAGTCGGCTACTATTCCGCAAAAATAAGTAAATTGGAACTTATTCAAATTTAACTTTACAACCCTATGGAAGAATGGCTTAATAATACTATTACTATAATTGGTGTAATAGCTACCGTTTTGGCTTTACCGCTTATGTGGTACATATATAAACGGCAAAAAAAAAGTAGTAGTACTAAACAAACTTTCAATCAAACCAACACATCTGAAGAATCCAAAAACTTCCAAATAGGAGGAAGCTATAACGACAGTAGTAAGAGGAAATCTAAAAAACAAAGTGATCAAGATTTCACACAAGCCAATACAGGTAAAGGCTCTACTAATATCCAAGCTGGAGGAAACTATAATGATAAATGAATTTGATCAGAAAAGTTAAACAGTTTTTTATGAAAGGACGAGAAAGTCAAATGACTCAAAGCCAAACAGGTGATGGTTCTACCAATGTCCAAGCATCCAGGGATGTGTATATAGGTGTGAGTTATAGTGAGGCACGGCAAATAGCATTAGATGTTTATAATGGCAACTTGGTTAAGTTTTCTGAAGAGGCTGCAAATAGAGCACTTGCCAAAGTTGAAATACTAAATGAACAATTTCTCAATACGCTTTACAAAGAGTTACCTGATTACATACATAAACTTGCTTTACCTGCTGTACAAGTTTCATTACTCAATACCCAAAAAGAATATGCTATTAATGATGATAAAGAATTAGAAAATAATTTACTAAACCTCCTTATTGATAGAATTAAATCAGAAGAAAGAAGTCAAAAACAAATTGCATTAGATCAAGCGATTTTAACTATACCCAAACTCAGTAAAGATCAAATCAATGCTTTAACACTCATTTTTAGCTTTGTTTATTGGAGTATTTCGCCTAAAAATATTAGAGATTTCAAAGAAGCCTGGAAAAATAAGATATTACCTTTTATTCCAGTAACTGACCCAGGGCATTCTTTTTTTTCACATATTCAAGCAACAGGCAATTTAGTAACGATGGAAAAAGGTAATAGCTATAATATTCAAAAAATATTATTATCAAAATACAAAGCAGTTTTCATAAAAGGTTTTCGCATAGCAGAATTTGAAAGCGAATTCCAAAATATTCAGCCTACATTAATAAAGAGTATACATAATGAAAGTCTAGTACAATATAAAGCTATCAATGACAACACTTTAGAGTCTGAATTAAAAGCGGCTGGTTTACATCAACATTTATCAAGGTTTAAAAGTTTCCAAGACCGTTTTCTAATGTCATTACCAGAAATTGATCAATTTATGACTTCTTTAGATATTGACTGGAAACGTTTTTATAAGTATTTCAGTGATTCTGAATTTGCATCACTTAGACCGTCATCATCTGGGTTTGCCATTGCCGTTCTTAATTATAAAAATCATACTGGCGAAGAAATAGATTTGGAAAGGCTAATGTAACATCCAAGATGTGTCATCAATACATCCCCACCTCTTCCCCCAACAAATTCACCCATCCTTTACTCAACGGCTGTTCATCGGTGATCACCTGTTGCAATGTTTTGGTCAAAAAGAATTCTTTGACGTGGGTAAACTCACGTTCTTGACTTGCTCGTTTGATCACCGCTTTTTGCAAACCTTCGTGCTCAAATACACACAAAACCCGGTGAGCGTAAGGGAGGCCATACTGCTCGCTCACACTACCAATCTCAATGGCTTCAACGTGTTTTTTAAGCTGTTTCAGAGTGCGCAGGGTATCCTTACCGTCATACATTTCCAGACAATACAATTCTTGAGCGCCATCAGGAAGCAAGATCATGAATACCCCATCAGCAATGAGGTATTGTTTGTTTTTGAGATTAATCTTGGTTTTGGCCCGCATGTTTTTATCCACCCGATTGTTGCCCAGTTTATCAAAGTAGCGATCAAAGAAGATTACTTCGATCCCATTTGCCTTGGCCCAATTATTTACCCTGATGTGGCAATCAATGGTGTACTTACGGTGAAAATAATCCTGATAAAACAGTGAATTGCTGTTGGCAGGCAGTCGGATGTCTTCTGGCTCGTAACCCAATTCTTCAATCAGTAGTTGTTTGCCTTTTTTGGTCAAAAAATGGATGCTCTCCAACCGTCCGATCTTTGGTATCGAACCATAGTTTTCACTGCCCATCAGAGGCTTTGGCAAGCCCCGCAAAAACCGAATTTGGGTATTGATATTCTTCTCATGGGTCATTACTCCCAAGGTCACCATTTGCGAACTGGTCAAAAACTTGTAGGTCGCCAACGACTCCAAAATCTTAGTTTGAGACATCGTCAGGGCTTTGTAATAATTACTTTTCGTCTTCTTGATTTTGCTGTCCATTGTCTGCGTGGTTTTGGTTTCGTAGTGAGTATTTAGGCTTTGGGTTGGCATCGCCACCTTCTCCATTAGTTGCTTTCTTTCTCAACGAATATTTGGGTGTGGGAGGTTGTTCCTTAGTATCAGATGTTGCCTCAGTATTTGAGTTCAAGCCCATTTGATCAGAAGATGACAACGAAAATTTGCTTTCACTGGTAGCAAAAAAACTAGGGGAACGAAAGACAAAAGCGGGCGAATCGTTTATCTTGGCACAGAAATTAAAAACTTTCATATTCTCTAATGTTTCAAGAGGTACTCCTAGCTCCCGAGCAATTGTTTTATAATTTTTGTCAGAGTTATCACCTGCTATTTTCACTTTGGTATTGGAAAAAATAGCGTCCTTCAAACGAGTATCCTCAATCTGGGCAATATGTTGATTAGCCATTACCAAAAACACCTTATACTTTCGGGCTTCGGTAAGTATTTCCTCAATA
>CALDJV010000917.1 GCA_937899305.1 uncultured Cytophagaceae bacterium | reverse complement strand
CAGAGATTCTACCCTTCAATTTAAGACCTTCAAAAACTTTGTATCAGGTACCAGTACAGTTAAAAAAGCGTTGTACAAGGCATTTCGAGTAATTCAACAGGACTATTACCTAACCGACGGTGAAGGAGGTACCTTTGGCCGGGGTAATCAGCCTTATTTTGGACGACACTATGGCATCGGAGTCATTGCCAAAAATGTACTTTGGACTGAAAAACAAGTCGTTTATCCTTGGATGGTAGATCGTAGTTATAAAATATTGGCATCTGACTCACTTAAGCCTACTCAAGGGTTTACCAAGGTGGCCAACTTTTATTATAATTACCGCGAATGTAATTGTAAGTACCAAGCCCTCAAGGGCGTGAAATTTGACTCTATTCCTCACAATAATTTGGCTTATTATAAACTCCCTGAAAAGACACCTTCCATAGCATTACACCAGGGAGAAATGCCTAAGTTTGGAATTATGATTGTATTTTATACAATGAGCGACGAGCCGATGCATCAAAACACGCCAATAAAAATGTCAATTACCAAACAATATGTCAATTGGAATGATGCTCGAAGTCAAGGAGAAATCAAGAAAATACGTCTACCTGGAAAAATCGTCGGAGGAGCGTTTTTTTCTGAAAACTTTGACCTAGGTACGGTGAGTTATCGTTTGGCTGCTTTGTATGGTCGCGCAATCAACAATCCTAAAAAATGGGTTTTGACTGGTTTTCAAAATAAATTTACGAGCAAACTTACTGTGATTGCCCCCAAGGACAAAAAAGAAAGTACACGCAAAAGACGACGAAGGAGAAATAGAAAAAATCGCAATAATTAAGAGAGACTATTTATTGCACCCTCCCTAAACAATAGGTCAGGCTTTGGATTGTTAAAAAATTTAATAGAAATTAGGAACCAAAAACATCTTTAAAAAAATACATTGAGCGTAACAAATTACATATCTGAACTGGGCGAGGAGAATACAGCCGCCCAAACCCTGGTAAACCTGTTTGGCAGAACCGATGTTGGCAAAGCACGCGAGCATAATGAAGACAATTTTGTGATTTGTCAGAATATACAGGGCAATGATTGGGAGTTTGACGAACACGCGCTCAAACTAGGCAAGTTGGGTTGTGTAATGGTAGTGGCCGACGGCATGGGGGGAGCCAATGCGGGAGAAGTAGCTTCCGAAATTATGGTAACTACGGCCAAAAGGATGTTTCAACAAGTAAAGACCCTCCCCGACTCCAGCAAAGCCATCAAAGAATACTTAGTGAAAGTATTGCATACTGCCCACCAAAACATACTGGATCACGCCAAACAACATCCTCAAACTGAAGGCATGGGTACTACCGGAGTACTGGCTTGGGTGATTGGTAATCGGGCGTATATTGCTTGGGCAGGCGACAGTCGGGTGTACTTGTACCGAACTGGACAACACTTGCGCCCAGCAACCGATGACCACTCTATGGTATGGCAACTGGTATTGAATGGTCACCTTACTCCCGAAGAGGCTCGAATTCATCCCCAAAGCAACATCATTACCCAAAGCCTGGGCGACCGTACCAATGCGCCCAAGCCAGATACCAAAACACTCACCTTACAAACTGGTGATCGTTTAATGCTTTGTAGTGATGGGCTCAATGGCATGTTGAGTGATACCGAAATAGAAGGAATTTTTAATCAACACAAGGATACCGCTACGACTTGCCAGGAAATGGTCAATCGAGCCAATTTGGCCGGTGGCGGAGACAATATCACCGTATTGCTCATGGATGTTCTGGAAACGTCGGTAAATGCTCAGACTACTTACCGTGATACTGCAGACCAAGCCAAAAGCAAGCTCGCCTTGAAAAAAGGCATGCTGTGGGGAGTTTCGTTGGTGATCTTATTTTTTAGCATCTTTTTACTGACTCAAAGTATCTCAAATCCAGCCAAGTCAACTACCGGAGCCGACAGTGCTTTGATAGGTGGAGCCAAAGCCTTGAACAGTGAAAAATTGAAACAAATTTGGGAAAATCTACAACAGCAAAAAGAAGAGATCAAAGACAGCTCTAAGCAGGATTCGGGTGCCTCAACGAATAACCCACCCAGGCCAGAAGGTGGTACATTTACAACAACATCAACCCCTGAGGTAAGCCAGGAAATGATCCAAGAATTGAAAACGCAGTTGAGTACATTACTAAATAACAAGGCCAAGATAAAAAACAGAATAGTAAAACTAAAAATCAAGTATCAGAATGTGCCCAGCGATTTGGCAAAACTAAAAGCCATAGAACAGCGCCTTACTGACGAAATTGCCTCTCCGCTGTTAAGCAACAAGGTGATATTGAGAACCAACCAACTCCGCATCCCTAAAACAACCAGAGAATACGAAAAATCTAAAAAAACGATTGAGCGAGTAGAAGCCAACTTGGTTTTTATTGAGGAAAGAATGAAATACTGGTCGCTCAACCCAAGCAATGGAGGAAGATAACCAACAATTACGCTCCAGTATGGTACACTAAATAAGAAAGGAACTGACAAATGCTAAGATGTAATACCTGTGGATATATCAACGATGAAGCAACGGTAAGTTGCGCTAAATGTGGGGCGAACCTTCAGGACGCAAAAAAAGTAATTAGAGCGAGTTCTTCTCGAAGTATCCCCCACACTACGACTGGAAGTGTCGAGCAGATAGCCCACCAACGAAAGTCCAAGCAAACCGTCAAAGGTAAAACAACCGACCAACCCTTTTTAGACAATACCCGCAAGCCAGAAAGCCTTTCGGCCCAAGGAGAAAATAATGACTTAAGCTGCCAAAGTTGTCGCTATCCTTTACGTCCTCATCAATTGATTTGCCCTAATTGTGGATTTGACAACGCGGTGGATCACAATACCAACCAACAAGAAGACTTGCATGCTACTCAAGGATTCGATGAAACCGAAGATGGCCCCATCGAACCTCGACATAAAACCATTCTTGACCCTTGGGAGGTAACCGATATTGGTGAGTCTAAAAAATTTGAACTGGTGACTGATAAAGGTAAAACTGTAATTCCTTTCGAGGGGGAAGAGGTCATTTTGAACCGTCAGAACCTAGATAATCAGAACAAAAGTATTTCGGGTAACCAACACGCACAAATAGAATACAAAGACGGCCAATGGTATATCCAAGACCAAAGCTCCAACGGCTTTACCTTTATTCAAGTACGGGGACGTACTCCTATCCAATCTGGCGATATGATTATTGTTGGCAATAAACTGTTTGTATTTCGCGAAAAATAACCTCCATCAACCTGTCGAAATACTTTTACCATTTTAAAAAACAAAATTGACCCCACTAGCCATGAAAATTTGTTCACATTGTGGATACTATAATCAGGACGATGCCTCTAAATGTATTAAATGTGGCTACGACCTAAACCGCGCAGCCACTGTTACGAAAAAAAAGGTTGCAGTAAACCAGGAAGTGGTTCCTCAGGCAGTAGACTTACACAAAGGAGATGAAATTGCAGGAATCAAAAGTCATTATCAGATCGTAAGTAGCATTGATAAAGGCGGTTATGGTTTGGTATACCTCGCCGAAGATCAACAAAAAAACCAATACGCCCTGAAAGTAATCGAAATGCGCAAAGTGCTGCCCGATGAGCATAAGGAAATCAGAAAACGATTTGAACGTGAATTTGAAGCAGGTCAAATTGCCTCTAACTACATTGTCAATAGTTTGGACAAAGGCAGTATAGAGGGCAATCCTTTTATAGTAATGGAATATTGCCCTAAAGGAAACCTACGCGATCAAATGCTTTTTGAATGGCAAGATGATGAAACCCATCAATTGGGGCTCGATATTTTACGTGGCCTACACGACTTGCATACTTCAGGCATTATCCATAAAGATTTAAAACCAGAGAACATCTTATTTAATACCGAAAACAGGGCTCAACTCACCGACTTCGGAATTGCGGGATTTATAAAAAGACGAGAAACTCAGCGAAACCTGATGGGATATGCCAAAAATGTATTTGGTACGGCTATTTATGCCCCTCCTGAGCAATTAAATCCACAACAGGCGTTTAAAATCATGGGGCCTACCAATGATATTTTTGCTTTTGGCGTCATTATGTATGAGGTATTTAGTCGAGGAAATCTTCCATTTGGTACTTACGATGAGTTTGAAAAAGATATGCCTGGTTACTACAAGCGCATTCGCAAGGGTAAGCTCACCAAAATAGGCAAACATCGAAAAGATGTGCCAAACGATTGGCAAAAAATTATTCATAAGTGTTTGGAACCCAAGCATAAAGACCGATATCAAAGTGCCAATGATATCTTAAAAATATTGGGTCAGCCAGCACGCACAACTCCCCAACATTCAATAAAAGATATGCAAGGAGAATGGTCACTAAGGGTAATGAACGGTGAAGAAGTAGGAAGGGTATATAACCTTTCTAAACTGGCTGCGGCCAAAGGGCAAAACTTGCTTACTTTGGGATGGTTCAATGCGCAACAACCTTTTATGAATGATATTGGCATTGCGGAGAGTTTTACCAAGTATGTATCCAGTCGTCATGCAACGTTCGAACAAGTTCAGGAGAAAGACGGTGGCAAACAATGGTATGTACGCGATGGACAATGGTACGAAAGAAATGGCAAAATGGGCTGGCATTTGTCTCGTAATGGGGTTTTGGTAAATTCTAGCACGGTCAAAAAGAATGGCCACGCACTTAAACCCCACGATATCATCACCATAGGTGATACTACGCTCAAAGTACAGGTGGATTTTTAGGTTCTTTTTTAGTTGGTAGTTTTCTCTAGTCCACAGTTTCTCTAGTTAGTAGTTGGTAGTCAGGAGTTGGTAGTTTTTTTAGTCCACAGTCGACTAATTGAATGAAAAGTGAAAAACGTAAAATGAAAAATGATACACCGCTTTGCGCAACCCGAAGTCCTGAGCGAAGCCGAAGGAACTAACAATGTAACAATAAGTATAGCAGAACAATTTACTAAAACTTCCAAATTCGCTCTAAGAACCGCATTACGTTGCCATAACTCAGCGCATCTATGTCTTGACGGGAAATATAATCCTTAAGGTCACGATTGATTTCGGGGTACTTACTGGCGTTTTCGTGTTCAGGAAAGAAAAAAGGAGCGCGACTTTTATCAGGATGATCAGCCGTAAAGAAAAAATCAGCCCCATACGCCAGGTGCTTGTGGGCTTTTTGGTTGATGCCATACAAAATATGGTGCAGCAATTTAGAGGGTTGGTCTTCGTGTACGTAAGCCCGCAAAAAATTCATTCCAATCACCCCTTCTCGAGCTACAATCTCTTGTACATACTCATCCGGCAAATTGCGTGGATTATCCCAAATAGTACGAAAATTGGAATGACTGGCAATAATTGGCAAGTTCAAACGCTTCATACTCATGTACCTCAAAATATCATAAGCCAACTCATCGCTGGTATGTGATAAATCTACTGCTATCTCGGCATGATTTGCCGCCAAATGCTCTAGCAATGCTTTGCCATCTTTTTTTAGGCCAATATCGGTATAGTTGCCCCCTCCAAATCGGTTTTCATGATGATGGGTAAAACTAATGTACAACACCTTACCCAGTTGAGCAACCATCTCATCTAACCTTGCCAAACCTTTTTCCAGGGGTTCGTCTTCTTCACAAAAACCAGAGCCACTTTCTATAGCGGGCACCATTCCCACTTGTATCGGATCGTTGATAATGCCTTTGATTTGCTCTAATGAATGGGCCGCAGCAAAAGTACCTTGTTCTAAAAGTTGCTGATAAATATCTATTTGTTTTTGGGCAAACTGAGTACTACCCGCCGAAGTAGGAGAATAAATGGCCATGGTCTGCACTTTTACTTTACCACTCTTCAAGTGAGGCAATGCGCAACCAATCTCGGGGTTTTCGGCAGTAGTTTGAGCATGTTTCGCCAAATAAGAAAGTAAATCACAGTGCAGATCAAATATTGGGAGCATTTTTTTACAGCAATTTTTAGATGATTCAATTAAAGATGCGAAAGTTATGATATTTCGTCCTAAATGAAAAAGATTTCTTCCCAACAGTTGCTACATTGCCTCTTGCTTTATTTGTGACTCAGAGTCACTTTGACCCTCTGTCCGGTTCAGACCATTCTTTTGAATAAATTTCCTCCTCCCCTTTTCACCCATTCGCCTTAGCGTAGGGTATACTCTGGGGATAAGTGCTGGAAAGGAACCAAATAATTTTGCACTGAGGCTGTCACCATAGGGCAAATAATTTTCGAGACGTTTTCGCCTAATAATCTTCAAAACCATTTTGGCGACTTTTTCTACTTTGATGGGCTGACTCAAAAAGTTCAATGGACTTCCTTTGTCATGGGTAGCTTCGTAACGCAGCATAGGGGTATCAATGGCACTCAAGTACAACCCCGATACAGCCACTCCAAAGGGCTTCATTTCATTGCGAAAGGCCATCAAGAATCCACGTAACCCAAACTTAGTAGCCGAATACGTGGCGCTCCCCTTCATACCTATAATGCCTCCCATAGAAACCGTAGAAATTAAATGTCCTTGGTTTTGTGCTTTCATTTTGTTGCCACACACATGATTGAGATACAATGCACTCCACAAATTGAGTTTAAGCTGGAAATCACATTGTTTAAATGATACATCGATAAAGTCTCCTGGCACAATCGTTCCAGCATTGATAAAAGCAATATCTAACCTTGGTTTTTGTGTAATTTGCTCCGCCAATTTATCCAAATCGTGGCGATCGGTCAAGTCGCAAACCGTTGTCTCAACACCCGGTAAGGTTTGCTGAAGTGTATCCAGGGCCGCTTGATTGATGTCTATGAGCCACAAAGCGTAACCCTCTTGATATAACAATTCTGCGGTAGCTTTGCCAATTCCACTGGCTGCTCCGGTAATTAAAACGAATTTGTCTTGATTTTTCATCATCAGTTTGGATTAAACAATGGCTTCTTCAGAAGCAGTTTTGGTAGCAGATAGTTTAGGCTGATTGGTTCGGGCAAGTACACTTTCTAGCGATTCCCATCCCCATTTTTTGCGAAATTTTTTAAGGGCTTTCAAATAAGTATCCTTGTCTACATACCCGGTGTGACGGTCCGAAGACACAAATTTGATAGCACCTCCCAAATTGGCGGGCGGTTGTTGCGTATGAGCAATAATTTGATTGGCCAGTGCAGGCTGGTGTAGTTGAGCTTCAACACTTTTGGCAATCAAGTAAGCCATCTGGTCTAACATTCCATAAATCCCCCCATTGGTTTCTAGATAGCCACTCGCAAACAAGGTAGGATTCTGAGGGTTAAACATTTTTAAGTAAAGTTGTGGGCGATTGCTTTTCCACTCAAAAAAGGCCTTGTCCAGATAGGGTATACTATATTTATAACCAGTGGCCAAAATAATCAAGTCTACCTCTTCGGTACTCCCATCCTTGAATACTACCTCATTTCTAGTAAGGTGATCTATGTCTCTTTTGGCAATGACATCGCCATGTTGCAAATAATGCAAAAGTTGGGAATTCATAATAGGATGACTACTCATTACCGAATGATCTGGTTTTTGAAGCCCCAAACGGGTCAGGTTTCCGGTCAACAACCTCAACATCTTGCCAAATATCCATTGAGAAAGCCACATAGGACCACCTCCTGTTTTGTGGGCAAATACATCGGCAGGTATCCCAAAAATATGCTTGGGTACAAAATGATAGCCCCGTCGCATACTGATAAACGCTTGTTGAGCCATAAACGCGGCATCACAGGCAATGTCAACCCCCGAATTTCCCGCACCCACTACCAATACCCGTTTGTTGCGTAAATAGTCGCTGTTTTTATACTTTACCGCATGCATCACTTCTCCTTCAAACTGTTCCTCACCCTTCAAACGAGGTCGGTTAGGATCCCAAAGCGAACCCGAAGCACATACCAACCAACGATAGCTCACTGGTGCTGCTCCTTCGGGTTGTACCTGCCACAAACCCTCCTTAAATACCACTTCTTTTATTTTGGTATTGAACTGAATATGCTCATGCAATCCGTTGACCTGCGCAAAGTTTTGAATGTATTGATGTATTTGGGTACGAGACGGATAATCAGGATAATCATCAGGCATAGGAAAGCCCAAATGCCCTGACATGGTCTTGGAAGAGATAAAATGTGCCGATTGATACATGGGAGTACCTGCATTGGTAATATCCCAAATCCCTCCTACCTCAGAATGTTTCTCGTAAATCTGAAAGGGGATGTTCAATAATTTTAAAGATCGAGCTACCGTAAGTCCTGCTGGGCCCGCGCCAATGATTGCAACTTTATTTGTGTCCATGATGATATAATTGAGTGATTGTTTAGTATTTCAAAACCTGAAACTTTTTCACATTTAAATCAATAAACACATTTTTGAAGTGACAAACAACAAAACCTGAAGTTTTTTCATATTTCAGTCGCACAACTAAACATTCTAAAGTGTATCAAGTGAATTACCAAACCCAAAAGGTCTCAATCCATAAGGATCTTTTCGTAGGTAGGATTTGCTTCTTGGAAATTAATTGTAAATATTTGATAGCATATACTATACTTTGATGGCTTTACTGAATAGTCAAAACTCTCCTGAAGGGGGAAACGCGCTCTGTATTGCAGGCTCTATCAAAAAAACATACAGCCATTTTTACTCTGGTTTTTAAACGAGCTTGCGAATTCAGCATAGTTAACCCCGTTCGTAGCATAAGGTAGAGCACCTCCAACAACCAGGATTTAATCACCCCGTTAGGTATTTATTAAAGTTGCCTTTAAACATGCGAGAAACTACCAACAAAACCCGTACCCCCAAACAAGGACGATCCAAAGCAAGAGTAGAATCAATTTTGGCTGCCGCCAAATCTTTAATCGAGGAAAAGGGCAGTGCCCAAGTCAAAATACAGGAAATTGCCCAAAAGGCCGAAGTAAGTGTAAGCTCGATGTACCAATACTTTCCTGATAAAAGTGCCATTATTCACGCATTATTCGAACAGTACTTGCACAAAGTCAGGTCTCTCTTCAAAGAATATATTGTAGAAATTAACTCAGTAGCCGACCTTAGTCGCAACCTGGGACAATTGCTTGACCATTATTATGAATTGTATCATAATGAACCGGTATTTAGAGATATTGTGGCCATTGGTGAGGCTGATAAAAGAATGCAAGACATTGACATAGAAGACAGTCAACAAAATGCCCAATTGATTTTTGAAGCCACCCGGCATTTGGTCCCCAAAGAAAAACAAGAAGATTTGCATCGCTATTTGTTTTTGATGATGCACCTCACCAATGGGGTAGTACAGTTGGCCACTTACTGGAGTAAAAAAGATATAGAGGAAGCCAAAAAAATGGTGGAAATAAGTAAAAACCTGGTTGCAGAAGACGTATTGCAAAAATTTTTCAAATAAATAACGCACCAACCAGGGAGTATCACCCCAGTTTTTGATGTCCAACCGCATTCTACGTATTGGTTAAAACATTGATAATTAAAAAATTATAACTAATTTACGGATTCAAGGCTTTAAATTAATTCACAAATCAATGGTACCGGTAAAATTAACCTTACAAGGTGTTTATTCTTACCAAAAAAAGGCAGAGATAGATTTCACCAAACTGACGAAATCAGGTTTGTTTGGAATTTTTGGTATGGTAGGGAGTGGTAAATCAACCATTTTAGAATCTATATCATATGCACTTTATGGACAGGTAGAGCGGCTCAACAAACAAGACAAGCTCACCTATAACCTCATGAACCTCAAATCGAATGAGTTACTGATTGATTATGAGTTTAAAGCCAATGACAATCAACAGTACCGATTTGTTGTAGAAGGAAAACGAAACAGCAAAAACTTTGAAAAAATCCGCACCTTTGACCGTAGCCATTACCAAATGGTCGATGGTGACTGGATTCCTACCGATAAAAAAGCGGAAGACATTCTAGAGCTGAGTTATGACAACTTCCGTCGTACGATTATTATTCCTCAAGGTAAGTTTCAGGAATTTTTGCAACTGGGTGACACCGACCGCACTCGGATGCTCAAAGATATTTTTGGGCTAGATAAATATGATTTGGGACAGAAATTACGCCCAATTGAAAAAGACAATGACCAAAAAATCACTGAAGTAGAAACCAAGTTTCAGGGGGTGGCCGAGGTGACCGAAGAAAGCATCAAAGCACAGCGCCAAATTCTAAAAGAGTTGGTAGAAGCGCTCGAGAACCAACAGGCTCAACTTCAGCACAAGAACCAGCAAAAAGCCGAACAAGAACAAATCAAAGCGCTGTTTGCCGAGTTAGAAAAACAAGAAGAAAATCTGACCCAGCTCAAGCAGCAAGCCGAAACATTTGATAGTTTGGAACGCAAGGTAAAGGAGTACGAAATTTGTCTTTACCAATTCAGTGATTTGCTGGAAACCCACAAAAACACCCAACTGAAGATCAAGCAACTCCAAGGGGTAATTCAGGAAAAAGAAACTCATTTTGATAAAATCCAGCAAAAACTAGAAGAAGAAGAGGTTAACTTTAAGAAGGTAAAAACTCAATATGAGCAGCGGGAAACGATCAGTCAAAAAATGGATGAATTCGAAAAAATCATCCAGATCAACGAACTGAATCAAGAACTAGCAGTATTGGACGAACGCATCACTAAAGGAAAGCCCTTGGTAAAGGATACGGACGGTAAAATTACCAAGCTACAATCTGAAATTGAGGATAAGACCTTTTATATCAAAAGGCAAAAAGAAAACCTACCCGATAATAATGTGCTGTTGGCAGTAAGTGGATGGTTTGCCGAAAAGAAGAAAATCCTAAGCAGTATCCAAAAGGTAAACCAGGAAACCCGGCATATTGAAAAAGAAATTGCTAAAATAAATCAAGATAAAAAAGACCTGTACGAAGAACACCTCCGGGAGTTATTACCAGAAGCCCACCCCAAAACTCCAGCCGAGGAGTTGGTGGATATGATTCAGGACAAAAAAGATGACCTGGATGATAAATTATCGGTGACAATGCAAAAACTCACCAGCATGCAGCTGAAGCGCAAACTTCAGGAATACGCAGAAAACTTAACCGATGGCGAACCTTGCCCACTTTGTGGATCGACGCATCACCCTGATCCGCTCAAAGCCGACGCAGTAGACCAAGCCATGCATGCTTTTCAAGAGGCTCGGGTCACCCAGCAGATGCAAATTAAGTTGTTGGAAGACTTGATTATTAAAACCAATCGCATCAAAGACCAGATTGAGGAAAAAAATCGCCAACTACAGCGTAAAGACGAAGAGGCTCAATCGGAGGCCAACCACTTTGATCAGCATTTGTATGAATTTCGCTGGCGTCCCGAATTTGACCCTGATCACGATGAGGATGTCGAGAAGAAAAAAATGAAGATGAGTCGTTTACAAAACGCCATCGAGGCGGCCGATAAAGAACGAGAGACATTGCAAAGAACGCTGGGTGAAGAACGCAAGAAATTAGACAAATACAGGTCGGCCATTACCGATTTAGAAAATCAACAATTGAGCAAAACTACCCAACTGAAAACCCTCAAGCGGCAACTCCAAATTTTTACGGTAGACCAATATGCGCAACATGCTCCGTCACAACTTACCCAAGAAATTAGAAGCCTGAAAGATTTGTATGAACGCATTGAGCGAAAGTACCAAACGCTGGATGCTCAGATTACCGAAGATCGTAACCAAAAAGTGCGTCTGGAAAGCGATTTGCGTAATACCCGCGAAAACCTGGCTCAGGACGAACAACATTTGAAAGTGAACGCTGACAAGATGCAGGAAAGACTGGAAAAGTCGGACTTTGACACGCTTGACACGGTAGAAAATATTCTAAAGAATAAAATAGACATCGTTCGGGAAAACGAAAAAATCAAAGAGTTTCAGACCAAGCTCCACCGTTCGGAAGACGAATACAACAAGTTGCAAAAGCAAACTCTAGGCAAAACGTATAATGAAGAGGCTTATCAACAAACCTTGACCAATATCAAGACGCTGGAAACCGAGGTACAGGTAAAACAAGATCGTCGAGGAGGTTTAAAAAATGAAATAGAACGCCTAGAAGCTGATTTGGCCCGCAAGTCTGAACTCCAAAAGCAATTGGACGCCCTCTACTTGCGTCGTGATGATATTGGTACCTTAAAGAAAATGTTTCGGGAAAGTGGTTTTGTCAATTACATTTCTTCGGTGTACATGCAAAACCTTTGTAACTTGGCCAACGAGCGTTTCTATCGTCTCACCAAACAACAGCTCAAACTGGAAGTGAACGAAGACAATACCTTTTATATACGCGATTACCTCAACAATGGCCAAACCCGTAGTGTAAAGACCCTGTCGGGAGGGCAAACTTTCCAGGCTGCGTTGTCATTGGCTCTGGCTCTGGCCGACAATATCCAACAGTTTACCAAGTCTAATCAAAACTTCTTCTTCCTGGATGAAGGTTTTGGTTCACAGGACGAAGAGTCGCTCGATGCCGTGTTTGATACGTTGACTAGTCTTCGCAAAGAAAATCGCATCGTGGGGATTATTTCGCACGTGGAAAGTCTACAACGCGAAATCTCGGTATTCCTGAAGGTACGTAACGACGAAGAAACGGGTAGTGTACTGCAAAAAAGCTGGGAAAAACAGGCTTAGACCAATGTCCCTCAGCTTTCCAAAATCACGCGTATTATGTCAAGTATTTGGAAAAGATTCAAGGAAGATGAGTTGAATATCATTGGTAGTGATGGCATAGAAAATGAAACCCAGAAAAGAGATGTCCACCCTGATCTATACGATGCCGCCCTGTGCTTATACGCCTACGATGACCTTGAATATTTATCAACGCTCATCAGCGAAAAAAGAATTGGTGTAAACGATCTCAACCCCATTACCCAACAAAGTTTGCTCTTTCTGGCCATTGTAAATAATAGAGTAGATGCCGCAAAATTTTTAATGCATCAAGGGGCAAACCTTGAATACTTGTGCGAGCAAAAAGACTATCTATTTTGGGCTGTATTTACCAATTGTGATATTGAGCTATTACAGGTGTTACTCGCCACTCAGCAATTTAAGTTGGATATAGCAACACTCAGGTTGGCCATCAGAAAAATGGAGGCGCCACAAATCAAGTTATTGATAACGCAATTCAATGAAAGTGATTTAGATGAGTCCTTCAACGAAGGGGATGAAAATTTTCCCATCATGACCACCGTATTTGAGCAACTTGTGGAGGATAATTTTTATACGTTGGCTGAAGAGCTATTGACTTATGCGCTTCCTAATACTTGGGAGAAATTGAGAAATAATGATTATCTGACAACACTCGACTGCCTGATAGCAACCCCACCTTTGCACATTGATTTTTCTCCTCCATCTTCTCGTAAAAGAACTTTACCCAATTATTCTCAGGACGCCTTACGACAATTAAAGGTAACATTAGAAAAAGTACTTGATGGAAAAATTTAGAGAAACATTAGAACAAATATTTTACAGGTTCTTGGATAATAAGCAAATGAACGCCCCTACTCAAGCCATTGAAGCCCTGTTTGAGTTTTATCGTACCGTGGCAATCCTTCCAGAAGTAGAGGACCCAGAGCAAGATATGTTGCTATTTCAGTATGGAGTATATGACTGGAACGATACTGGGGATACTTTTGAGTTCAATCTAACCCGTCAGGTAGCCAGTCCCAATCCAGGAGAGGACGAATATGATCAGTTCAGTATTACATTGCTTTACGAGCCAGAAGAAATGGAACCCATAGAGGCATTTAGTAGCTGGAGCACCGATGCAGCTGATATCATGACCTGGAAAAAACAAATCCTACAAAGTATCGGATATCAACAAGCTATAAAATACCAACCTTATTCTTTTCGGGTAGAGCTGGATCATACCTAAGGGAAATAACTCAATACAGATCGCCATCATCCAATGTCAAAAACAACACCTTTGTCTTTGGTTATTGCTACTTCATACATTTTTATCCATTCTATAATTACTTGTCGATGTAAATGATCCTTTACTTCATTTAAGCCTAGAGTTTGTTTCACCCATTCAAAATATTCGTCTAAATGAACCTTCTCCAAGGCATCAAGGATTTTTTTTATACTTTTTTGATGTATGGAATAATACTCCAGATGGTACCTATCTTCTAATAACTCGTTCTTTTCCCATATCAGCCCCCAATGATTGAAAAGGAAGTATGTACCTTCGTTTTTTGGGTGAAAGTTTTCGAGCCAAAACATATTGCCAAATACAAACTTCAGACTTTCTAGTGATATAGGGCAGGTTTCCTGGAAGCCGAGCACCTCATCAAAACAATCACTTACAAAGTAGTTGTTTGTAGTTACAAAAAGCATAGGGTTAGATAAATACTCATAGGACTTGTCCTCACTAGGCAAATAAAAGTCTCTTGTCTCGTCAAATGGAGTTGTTACCTTGTCAAGGTCAAGGTAGCAAAAGTTAAAATAGGTAGACATCGGTTACCTCACAAATGGTGTCTGATCACATTTTCTTCAAGTAAAGAGGGAATCAATTTATCAGATCTATCAAACTAAACCCATATCATCTCCAAAGCAAAATTCCTGTCCAGATCGCCAATGGAAGCAAGGTTCCCCAAATTACCTGATTGCGATAAAAACGACATTGACGACGCTCCCAACGATCTTGCTCGCGGCGTGGATTCTGAGCTGCCAATACTTCATTTTGCTGGGCCAAGGTTTGTTGCTCGATGGCCCTGAGTTGCGCTTGGGTTTTGGCCAAATACTGTTGCGCTTGTCGATCGTGGGGTTTATGCCCAAGCGCATCTTGCAAATCCAGTTCGGCATTTACATAATCATGCAAATGATAATAGGCCATGCCTCGCTTCACATAAGTAGGATAATCGTAAGGCTTTTTTTGTAGGGTGATCGTAAAGTCTTCTATTGCCCCAGCATAATCCTTCGCCTTAAGTTTGGCTTCTCCCCTTTCAGCATACATCGCACTATAGTAAGGCATACGCTGAATGGCTTTGTCTAAATCGGCAATGGCTTCGGTATATTTACCTGCTTTGATTTTGGCCTGCCCCTCGTGGTAATATTTTTTGTATTCTAATACGTTTTGGGCCGTCAAATTAGACCAATTAGCCGAGCATGAGAGCATTATAAACAATCCCGTTCCTTTTAGCATATCAGTAACAGTTAAGTAGTTTTAGGCATTTTGATTAAAGTTGGCAGTGCAGCCACCAACATAGCCGAAAATGTCTAGTTGTATCGTAATTTACGTAAAAACGACTTGAGTCTTTAGTTTATTCTAACAACGCATATAAAATCAATACCCTATCAATTGGTTTTCTGTTTCATAGCATCGACTTCTGTTACTCAATTACCTACTATTATTCATCCATAACCAATACATAGAGAGCCCGTTCATAACAATAGAACAGGCGCTCACTTTGTATTTATTATATGAGTCAAAATTATGGATTGGTAGACAGCAATGAGGCACTTTTTAACAGGGCTCTTCTAGGTAATTTCAATGCGGCAATTAAGAGTGCTGCAAAATCCTCTGGTTGTAACACTCGCTCGGTATTGCCATCTGTGAGTCCCAAGTTGATTGACATATCAGATGCTACTGTACTAGGAGTTAAGGTAGAAACTTTGATATTGAATTTACGCACTTCTTTCATCAATGATTCAGAAAAACCGATCACCCCAAATTTTGACGCCGAATAAGCCGAAGTAGTCGCATTGCCATTAAGCCCCGCAGTAGATGATATATTAAAAATATCGCCCTCATTATTAGATACCATTGTAGGCAATATTTCTTTGGTTACATAATACATACCCAATAAGTTGGTTTGAATCATATGTTCCCAAGTACTCACTTCCATATCGAGTACAGATCCAAAAGCAGCTATGCCAGCATTGTTTACCAATATATCTACTGTTCCTAACTTACCAAGCAAACCTTGTATCGCCTCACGGACTTGACCATAGTTGCTCACATCAAAAACTACGTAACTATTGTTTTTGTGATATTGAGCGTTTAACTCTTGGGTAACTTCCTGAAGAGTGGTTTGGTTTCGGCCAGTAATTATTACGTGAATACCTTCTTTTGCAAATGCGTGAGCTATGGCTTTACCAAGCCCTCTACTACCTCCTGTGATAATGGCTTTTTTTCCTTGTAAATTCTCCATTGAACCTTTATTTATTGTCTCTAAACAAAATTGAAGGCGCAAGATCAAATAAACCTTTTTTTGAATAAATGGGAAAAAAACTAAACCACCCTGCACTGAAAGTACAGGGGTTTTGCGCTCGGACTGAAAGTCCTCTTTAGCCAACCCGTGTCGCAATGCGGGCAAGTTGCTCAAATTCGCAGACGAGACCCGATTTTTTCGCATTACTAAAGTATTGCACTGAAAGTGCAGGGTTTTAACCCAGAGCTGAGACCAATAAAAAGATGGAAAAAATTCCGGCACCCTCTAGCCAATCAGATACTGACTACTCTTATTTTATCCAACCACTCATCTGAAATTAAGGAACTTGTTCGTAATAACTATCCGATTTGGTTTTATACTTCTGCGTTATACTTTGTTCCTTTTCAGCCGTTGACATAGCAGCGATTAATCCAAAAACCAGAAAATCCCAATGGTTTTAGAATCCACCCCTATCACCGCCGGCATCTCACAAGCTTCAAAAGCATCTTGAGTTTTATCTAAAGGCAGGTTGGTAAAAAATTTTACCGTTTCAGGGTCAAATACAGTATGCAAAAACATCGTAGCCAACCACTCATAATCGTACCAGGGTTCCTGCCAATTAACCGGCTTTTCTCCTTCCAACCGTTTTTGTTTATCTATAAAAGTCACTGATTTTTGTACAATCTGATCCATTATTGATAGGCAAAGCTCTTTTCCGACCAAGTTCCATTGCGCCTCGCTGAGCTCAGTGTACATAAAACTTTCAGGAATACGCATAATAAACGTATTGTTCAAATAAAATTCAATAAAGTCAATGCATTCTTCCAGTGAATTTGGCGGTTCCAAAAAAACTTTCACCATTTCTTTATCCAATTCATCCCAACAATCAATATCAGCGATCACCTGTAGTTTACACCATCCTACGCTATATGGCTCATACACCATTGCATTGATATAGTCAATAACTTCTGCTTGTTTCATTCTAACGCTGTTCTTTATAGTCATAAAAGTAAACCATATGCCACGTCAATAGTTTTGCTCACCTTAAACACATTTGCAAATTTTATTATCAAAAATTTATTAAACTTACATACAACCCAATTTTCGTTTATTCACTCTAAAACATCACACAAATTCAAGCAATGGAAAAAAAGGCAAGCAATAAACACCTGCTAATCAATACCTTAACACCATAACCAAATCTTCGCTCAAATTATAAGCGAAACTAGTTTTAATAAAAAAAACAAATAAAGTTACGTTACGCCTTTGCTTGGCAAGCGGGGGGTGATGTAGTATCTTTGCTAACGTAATGAACAAACAATATCACAACTTACTTACTAAATAACATTTTTTGACACAATGAACACTCATTCTTACTTTCAACAACTCACTTCTCTAGAAGTAGAAGTTTCGCAAAAACATCATTTCCAATCTATGGAAATTGTTCGCAAAAACATTGAAAAAAAACCAAAAAGGCGAAAATCAACCCTGGCATTTTTCAATAACTAAACCACTAACAAACCAACTAATACCTTACTTTTCTTTAACACATTTTGAAACCTTCTGATCACAAAACACTATGAACACAATCTACTGGCGTGAACAAGATGCCTACCAGGCTTTTAACACGCAGCAACATTTCAAAGCCAATATCTCCCGCAAAAAATTCAAAAAATTGCGGGGCTTTGATTTGTGTTGGGAGCTCTTGCAACCTTTGTCGTTGATGGTGGGCCATAAAAGTTACGAGCGAGATCGTTTGCGTTGCTGCTCACAAGGGCAAAAGGCACTGTACCTCTATTGGCAGTTTGACAATGAAGTAACCAATGGAGGATTTGTGCAATTTTTTTGGAATGGAAACGCCGAATATGTCCCCGCTTTATTGAACGGTTTGGAGCTCATTGGGGCTAAAAAAATGAGCAAATTGGTAGCCGAAGCCTACGCCGAATACCAACAACAACATCGGGTTTTTATCCAGAGTAATCATCTGACAGATAGCCCTTTGTACAACGAATTGGAAAAATTGAACCAGATGGATTTTGAATATTTCCGCTTACACAAAAAAACCATTGACAAGCTGGAAAAATATATCAAAACACATCCTGAAGAATTTATAGATTTTATTGACTGACTATCCGTAGTTTTTAAAGGGTAAATAGCATTCGGTTTTTGACTGGATGCTATTTTTTTTGTTTGTTCCGACATAGTAAAGTTGAAAAAATAACCTTTCGATTTCAACAAGTTATAGACTATTGTTCTATTGCTCCGCTCTGCTTATTGCTAGTTCCTTCAGCTTCGCTCAGGACTTCAGGTTGCGCGAAGCGATAAAATACTCCCGGCTAGAGAAAACTATGGACCATTGACTGTGGACGTCTAACTACCAAATTGATAAATCACTGACTATGAATGAATTACAAAATGCTTAACGCAGGGTTTAAAATTGGTAGTTTAAGGGGGAACAGGCAAATCAGTTTAGGCTATGGACTAATAAAACGAAACTTTATTTTTTACGAATTACATAGATACACAAATCAAAAAATGTTCAGTAGTACGCCTTTCAACATCGCACTTCACCACTCACCCTTTTTTTTACTATATATCACTAACTTTTCATTTAAAACCTTGCAACTACTCCAAAAAAATCACTTTCTTTGTCTTTATTTTTGGTAACCATGCCCCTTTCTGGGAATGGTTTTAATAGGGAATTTCGTGTAAATCGAAAGCTGTCCCCGCAACTGTAAGCGAACCAGATTTTTTACCAACCTCAGCCACTGTAGCTTTAGTACTCACGGGAAGGCGGTAAGAAAAAAGCAAGCCAGGAGACCTGCCAAAAAGCCTCTAATAACCAGAAGAGGAGGCGCATCACTCCCTTTATTTCGGGACGAAAATAAAAGTGGATTCAAGAAAATTTTAATATTTTTCTGAACAAAATCTACAAATACATTTTCTTTACTTAGACTTGATTTTTGTAATAAATCAAAGGGATACACCATATATGTGCAGTAGGTAGATGATGCCATTGCAGATATGGTATCCATTATTTTGTGTTTTATTTTAAGATACTCCTACTTTTCTAAAGTTGATGCACTGGTGCCCTAAGTGGTTGTCTACAGCATTCCAAGGGCAGCAGTGGACTAACTATTACTGA
>CALDJV010000916.1 GCA_937899305.1 uncultured Cytophagaceae bacterium | reverse complement strand
TTTTTTGGGCAATATGCCTCTTAATCAAAATGCTTGCCGCTCACTAATGATAATTTATCTCTAAAGAAGCGCTTGGACTCCTCAGTTTTTACTTCATCACATTTATTTGTCAAACAAGATGGGGATTTCAAACTTGAGATGGGGTAGACATATATTCGGGGTGCTTTTAATATGAATAGACTTGGGCTTGAATAACAGAATAAAAGGTACCTTGAATAAGAGATATACCCAAGGATGGGGAGTTTATTGAAAGATATAATCATGACTTATAGCTTTTGGGTTAATTCGCTAGCAAGTTATAAATATTTTATTTTTATAATTATGTGTATTTTACTGCATAGCATCATGACGCTACTCATTAACTCATCTACATCACACTATTTAATCAGTACTTGGTTCTACGTGGATCATTCAAACCGTTTGAAACCAGTCAAAATAGGTGGTTTTGAGATGGTTTTTGGGGTGAACATTGGGTTTAAAGTGAACCATTAAGGTAAGTCAGTTAAAAGGAGTGTTATTACTTTATTTTTTAGGTATTTTCGTAAGTATCGTTCCAACATTAGTCAAGTAATCCACCAAATTCCTGATAGATAATTATGCTTTTATACCAGAACAATATTCAATTTGGGGACTTCAAATTAAAATGTACAGAAAATGGAAACTTGATATTTGTTAGAATAACACAAAAACAGCTGATGACAGCCAGAAGGTTAGACAAAAAGTTAAGCCCTAATTTCCATTTTCTCTTTGTATGAAAATTTAGAAAATACTATTTTAGTGAAAACGATGGTTTAACCTTATGAATCAACTATATAAGTAGTTTGCAGATAAAAGTGTACCCTAAACTGTACCCTCGAAAAAACAAACCCTTTACAAATCACTGATCTACAAAGGGTTATGTCTTAAAAGTGGTGGAGCCGGAGGGATTTGAACCCTCGTCCAGACAAGGAAAGCAAGAGCTTTCTACACGTTTAGATCACGCTTGGGTTTTCGAGTAGAGATAGGTGCGCTACGGACCAATACCCTACCTTAGACACTTAGTTTCGCCAATGCATCGTGCCACTACCTTGACTATTTCTGCTTTGTGATGCCTCGGTTGCAAACCTTGCAGAAAGGTAAGGTTTGCGAGACACTAAGCTATCTAATTCTAAATTAGGCAGCTAGGGCGTAATTTCTTTCGCCAATTATAGTTGTGAGTGCATTAATTTCAGGAGTATCACTCATCTCCCGACGTGCTTACGCTTACTATGCACAAGCTGTCAATTCCAGTCGGCCCCAATAAAAAAAGAACTTGCAAAGGTATCATACCTTAGAAAGAAATAAGACGTAAAGTTAATAATTTTGTTTCATCTTTTCAAGATTTTTCGTTGCTTAACCCATCAATGTTAAATAATGACTACAAAGCAGACTTTGCCTGATTTTTGATATTTGCAACACATCACTTAGCATATACATTACCACAACGAGTAACAAGATGGGGGCACTACTATGGAAACACCAGCATTGGACAACCATTTTTTTATTGATGACATTGGCTGGCCAAACGCAACTCTGGGCACAATCTAATGCGGCCAAAGTACAGGCCATAGACGAAGTTTACAACCAAGCTCGCATCAAGATTAGTCAAAAAAAATGGCTTTCCAATCATTTTACCCACAACCTCAAGCGTCACAACCTCAACCACTCCGGTTATTATCATTATTCCGAAAAGTTTTACTATGCGCTCCCCCCCGCAACCACTCCCCTGCTACAACTAGCCCTGGTGCGTCGGGAAAAGGAGAATATAGATTATCAAAAAGAGTTTTTATTCGATAAAGCAGGCAAACTCATTTATTTTCACGAAAAACAAAACGACGTCAAAAAACTACCCTATCGTGAAGTCAAAGTTTATTTCGAGCGCGGCAAACTTTTGGTCTGGACTCAAAGCAAACAAACCGGATTAAGGATAAAAGGAGGACAGACTCCCAAGGAAAAGGTAAAAATAATACTGAAGGAAGCACGTCTTTTACAGAAAAAATTAGCCCGACAGTTAGAGGAGATGTAGGATAAATGGTTTTTGTTCAATTGTTGTGTGGTTCCGCTCGTATATTATTACATTGTTAAATGGCTAAATGGTTGCGCAAGGCGACGTATTGATTATTGATGTTTAATTGTTGATTAACTGAGCCTTGGCGAGCTGAGCTAATTGTTCCGCCTTGCGCTACTATGGACTATGGACCAAAAACTAAACAAAACTACCAACTCCTGACTATGAACTCCCAACTAGAGAAACTATGGACTAAAGAAACTACCAACTACGATCTACCAACTACTAACTATAGAAAACTGTGAACCGTCGACCGTAGACTATCGACTAAAAAAACTAAGCCATATTCTTTTGTCTCGAGAGCAACATCAAACTACCAATCACCGCAGTAGCCATGGGTAAAAATGCCACCCAACCCACTTCTGAATACTGAATGTATACCGCAATGCCACCCAAACCAAGTAAAATATTGACCCAACCACCCAGAACAACCGCCAATTTATTGAGCCAAACCTTGTTGGTATACAAACTAATCAGCGTGATGACCAGCCCAAGCATGCTCCCCATTCCTAGTAATACTGCTACCCCATACCAATACAAGTCTTGAGCATTTTTATGTAAAGGAGGATTGGTCCAAGCGGGGATAGAGGTTAACAAAATGAAGGCAAAGGTGATGAAATACTTATCCATAAACGAAGGCGGGTTGATTATTATACCTTTATACCTATAACAAGTACATCATCGGTTTGTTCGTTGTAGCCTTGCCATTCTTTCAGTTCTTTGCCAATGGCGATCTTTTGTTGGGGAATGGGCAAATGAGAAATACTTTCTATAAACTTACGAAAACGCTTGGCTAAATATTTACGGGCTTTTTTGCCCCCAAACTGATCCTGAAAACCATCAGAAAAAATATAGTAGATATCACCCGATTGGGTCTGAATTTCGTGTTCTACAAAAGTTTTAGAAGTATGGTATTGGGTTCCTCCTATGGGATAAATGGCTCCTTTGGTATGACTCAACTTGCCATTGCGCACCATAAAGAGTGGATTTTTAGCCCCAGCAAAAGTCAATATTCCAGTCGCTTCATTCAGGGTGATCAATGCCAGATCCATTCCGTCATTGTTGGTTTCTTCATCTTCAGTTTGGCGCAAAGCGTTGATTACTTTTCGATCTAGCTGGGTTAAAATTTCGGCAGGCCGGAGAATGCGCTGCGTATGAATAATTTCGTTCAGAATACTATTGCCCAACATCACCATAAAAGCGCCTGGTACTCCATGGCCGGTACAATCTACTGCCGCCAGGATTTTGGTCATTTTGGGCGCCTGTCGCGACTTGATCCCCAACGAAGTAGCAATGGTAGGCTTAGAGGGCGCTTCATCCAATGAAGTATCCACCTCGGCATACCAATAAAAGTCTCCACTTACAATGTCTTTGGGTTCAAAAAACAAAAACGAATCATTGAATCGTTTCTCTATAAACTCGATGGGCTTGAGGATAGAATTTTGTATTTGCTTGGCATAATGAATGCTATCAATGATGCTTTGCGTTTGCTGTTCAATTTTTTGATAGGCTTTTTTGAGCTCTACATTTTTAAGTTTATGAATTTCGGCTTCCTGTTGGGCCTTTTCTATGCTATTGATAGAGTTTACGTTTTTCAGTTGGGTAGACTTTTCCTCTCCCATTACCTCTGCCTTTAGCTCCTGGTGTTGCTCATAAAACTTGATTGCCTTCCAGGGATCTTTCATTTTTTTGTAGAGCTTGGCCAACGTATCATAAATGGTAATCAACTTGGGCTTGGCACTATTGAGCAAGGCCAACTGTTCGCCTTGTAACAACATTTGTTCGGCTTTGTCGAGCTGAGCAAGCTCCATGTGCGCAATCGCCAAATAAATCAATCCTGTAATTTCGTCGCGTTGGTTGTTGATTTTTCGCCGAAAGGCCAATCCGTAATTCAGGTAATCGATGGATTTTTCATAATCTTCAGTAGCCAAATACACCATCCCTATTTCGTGCATGGCCTGCCCTTTCATCATCACCAAGTTGTGTTGGGTAGCCATTACCAGCGCCTCCTGATGGATGGCCAGCGCCAAATCGTATTGCCCCAGTACTTTGTAAATATCGCCAATTCCAATAATGGTAGTAATGTGCCCTGGAATGTCATCATTTTTTTTGAACAACTTCAAGGCGCGTTGGTGATAACGCAACGAATTTTGATAATCTTTTAAGTCATGGTAAAAACCACCAATCAAATAGTTGATCCAGGAGAGCCAGTTGAGGTCATCGGCCTGCTCACTAAATTTGAGCGCTTTCATCAACGAACTAAAACCCATTTCGTACTCTCCGGTATTCCAGTAAATCACCCCTTGAATCCCAAACACTTCTCCTAGACCATTGTAATAATTGAGAGCTTCAAAAACCGGAATAGCTTCATTGCATAACAAAAACGCTTCTTCGATGGCTGCGTCCTGATAGTATTTTCCAAAAGCAACATTGGTCTTGGCAATCGCAATGATTTTCTTATTGGCGGTATTTTGGGCAAGCTCAAGGGCTTCCAGAGCGTATTGGTAGGCGAGTTTATTATCCCGGTTGCGTAGCTTTCGACTCAACTCATTCAGCACATTAATCCGTTCATTGAGTGGCAGCTCTCCTTTGAGTTGCTCCCGCAAAGATTCTATGTGCTTATTAAGTAGGGGACGAAGACTATCCATGGATTATTCGTGTCTAAATGTATATCAATGAGCAAAAGTGAGTATACTTTACATTGTTGATTTATTGTGATTGATGCCTCAAAAGATTGTTGAGACTTGCTTTGCTCTTGACGATTTTATGAGTGACAATAGTTCGTTTTTACTTTTCAATTTTCTCGAGCCAAAAATATGCCTTTATAACGAGAATAATATGAATTTGTTAGCCGATTTCTTACAAGGGGGATGAATATTGAAATTAGAAAAAAAATATCAGCCGTGATACCCCAATTTTTGGATTTCAACGTAATATTTTCTCCATTTTATACCTCATTGTTGGTCATATAAGCAACAAATATAGTCACCAATTTTTAATATATCGGTAGAAGGCTCGTATTCTTCTTTGAATCACAGTATTTACCATTTTAACCCAACAGTAAACATCCTACCAGAAATTTCATGCTTTGTCCTGATAGGATGCATTTGAGCCACTTTTATTTCACACTCAAGTTCTGGTCTTTCACATAGCGAAATATTGGGTATCGCAGGTGTTCTTTTTCATAATAAGGCGAATTTTGGTAAATGAAGGTAAGCTGTTGCCGAGCGTTTTCCCGAAACTTGGCATCAGCCTGTTTTTTGGCTTCAAAACGCTTGCGTAAATCCGGACTCTCCTTCAATAGTTTTTCGGCAATATCTTCGAATACATAACTAGAGAACCCTTCTTTTTGCTGCAGAATGGTATCGAAGAAGTTCCAACTAAAAAACGAATCCGTTGCCTGGGGTTCAAGGGTTGCTATGATGTATTTGTTGGCTGGTTGATTCACAAAAACCACGTAGTCTCCTTCATAAAACTTCACTTTTTGCGGTTTGGTGTTTACTTGGGTGGCATAGTGTACATAATGCCCCTCAAAAGGCTGGCTATAACTCTTGTAATCGGTAATGTAGTAGGCATCTACTGCTATAGTTTGGTCTTTAGTCAACTGTTGGACCTTCACTCCATTTTTTTTGAGTAAATCTATCACATTGTGCCAAGCCTTAGAGATGACATACGCCTTGGGTTTTTGTATGGTCAAACTGGGTTTAAACACATTGTAGTACTTTATTTTTTTGGTCACTGGTTGGGCACGATCATAAAACAATCGCTTTTTACCCGTTACCTTACTGTCAATCATTTTGGGAGTGTAGCCCTTGAAGGTAATCTCCTTAAATTGACTTCGGTCCATTTTCCAGCCAATGGTAAATTTTTGTTGTTGGGCTACCTTGGCTGCAGTGGCTTTTCGCATTTGTTGTATTTGTTTGCCTTGTTTGTTCAGGTGCTCCAACATCGCGATCATAAAATCATAAGTAGCCATCACCCTTTGCTTGAAAGGCTTCAGCATGTGAGTTTCGTTGATAAAACCCAAGCTATGAAACAAACTAGCATAACCACTAGAATAGCGGGGAGAATCAAAAAACTGTGGAATGCCATATTCATTCGGGGTACGATTGCCATATACGTTTACATAAGGAATGATACTCCACTTTTGCTTTTTCATTTTTTGTTTTAAATCCGGAATCAAAGTTTTCTTGAGGTAAGTCCCCAATTTCCCACCTAATTTATCGGATTGAGTAGCCAAATAAGTCAATACATGTTGATAATCGGCCCCGTTGCTTACATGATTTTCAATGTACAAGTCAGGGCTCCAAGTCTGAAAAATATCCACAAATGCATGGCTATTTTTCGCATCCAATTTTATGAAATCCCGGTTCAAATCCAGGTTACGGGAGTTGCCCCTAAACCCATAAGACTTGGGGCCATTCTGATTGGCTCGGCTATACCGGTTGCGATTGATGGCCCCACCCACATTGTAGAAAGGCACCATAATGACCACTGTATTTTTCAAGATTCGTTGCAATCGCTTGCTGTTGGCCATATTTCTAAACAACATGAGGCTGGCATCTACCCCATCAGGTTCTCCGGGGTGAATGGCATTGTTGATCATAAAAACGTTGCGTCCCTTGGCCTTGACCGAAGCAGGATCAAAATCCTGGTCCAGCGAAAAAATAGCCAAGTGCAAGGGCTTACCAATATCAGTAGTGCCAATTGTTTGTAGTTGAATCGTTTTGAAGGTGTTGGCCAGTTTGGTGAGGTAATCAATCCCTTCTTCGTAAGTAACAGTTTCGGTTCCCTGGGTCTTTTCATATTTGGTTTCTAGGTCAGACGAACCAGATTGACCCCAGTTGTATTGATAAATAAATAAAAACAGTAAGAGGTAATAATGCTTCATGTATGGTAATTTTAGAATTGAGGCATGTAAAACTACATAAATAACCTAATCTATTTGACTCATCTCTCGCTGCTATACTTCTTCAAAAACTTGTCCTGTAAGGAACTTCAGGAGCTCCTTTGGTTAAACTAAAAGGGCAAAGATTAGCTAGAGCAGAGCTCGTCACAGCAAGCTGTAGACTCGGTTTTTTTCATCGTCTAGCAACTAGATATTACACCAAATTTGGATTACTTTATTTTTTCCGTTTTACTATCCATTATTAGAAGCACTAAAATTCTGGTTATTTTGGGAAAACCGCAAAAAAGAAAGCACAATTGATTGTATAAAAAGAAGTGAAGCTTTTGGGGTGGGTACAAAAAAAGAAAGGTTAAGTGAAATTAAATTCACTTACCTTTTCTAAACCTAACTAACCACAAAACATAATCTTTTGAGAGGGTATGTACCTCTTATATTTTTAATTTGTATTGATAACAAATGTAAAGTCTTTTTTGTTTCCAGGTTTCAACAACCTGATTCACTTTGTTTGAAAAAGGCAGGAAACTTTTGCTATTTCCTGCTTTTATTACCTAACCACAAAGCTTAATATATTATTGTATTATATGTATTTACCTTTATAAAACTTCAAGTTTTGCTAAGCTAATTGCTGTTTATAAGTTTTATAAATATTTATATATTTTTCAAATAACCTTTCAAACTTATTATACCATTAGCCAATTTGCGTATCAATTTTTAAATCGCGTAAATATTTCTCATAAATCACTGATTATCAGAAATAAAAATTTAAAATACCCATTTCAATAATTTACCCCATTTCACAAATACAAACGAAATATCGTATCCAAGTCGAAATACCGTACCTTTTAAATGGTTATTTTAGAAGATTCCCTAACGTGGTAGCACCCAGAACGCTTTCTTGAAAGAAAAAGTAGTATCTCGCCCTCGCTTTTTGAAAGTAATTGTGCCAGTCCATTTCTGTCGTCCCGTTTTTCTGGGGCGAAACTGAACTATTCCTTGTCCTTGGTATACTGGAACGGCCACTCCATTGACCTGCATACGGGCGTAGGGGCTTCCATTTTTTATGTTGGAAACAAACATATTGGCGGTATAGGTTTGTCCTTCCACTACTGCTTGCGACTCAGGAATAGCTTCGAGGTATACTCCCAAAAGAGGAGCTTGGTAGGCACTCAAGTTTAAACTCGATTCCTGAGCAATCATTATCTTTTGGGTAGCCTTGATCAAAGCGAGCTTCCATTGATTCAAAGTACTGTAAACCAGCGTCCAAGGCAGTTCATAATCCCTTTGGGGGTAGTCTGAAAAAATGCCTTGATTGGGAGATACCTTCAGGATTGGAGCATGGGCACGAAACAAAGAGTCACCATAGGTTTTTATTCGCGTTATGTTGGCCTGCCAAGGTTGTATGTCGAGCTTGGTTTGCCCTTTTTCTACAAATAATACCGGGAAGGTAGATTCATTTCCTCCTACATTTTTTAAACAAAGTGTTTTTAGTCTTTCGATTTCTGTCAATTGCAAGGCAGTTTCTGTAATCAAATGATGCCATAGATTGTGTTCTGCTCTTTTCACTTTTCGGTCCAGGCTAGTCCGAATCATCATATGATGGTTTTTCAAAAATGTCCATTGTTGTTTGTTCAATACCTTTATTTGCTTTTCTAAAGCTTGATTGGCCAAGTACAACGCATGCAGTTCGGCTCGTTGGCGTTGCTGACAAGCCGAAAAAAGCAGGGCTACGCTGATGATGATCAATATTTTATTTTTCCTGGCTTGGGTTTTCATGGCTTGGGTGTTTTTGATGGTAAATGATATGCTGACTTTCGCAGTACCGTATAAGGCACTCGAACGCTTAGGGTAGTATCTCGGCCCCTCGACTTAAGGGTAACGCTTCCCTCCCAATGACGGGTCACTCGATCGGTTTGGGTGGTATCGGAAATTGGACCAGCTTTGAAACGCACTTGGGCGATCCCATCATTTACTTTTATTGGGGTACCATTGTAGGTAAATCGAGGATTAGCATTACTGCCATTGTAAGCAACAAACAAGTTGGCTTGGTAGGTTTCGCCCAACTTGATCAGGTCTGATTGGGTGCTTACGCCCATTTCTACTTTTGGAAAGTAACAACAATCAGTGCTTAAATCTCCTGTCCTTAATTTCTTCAATATTTTGAGCTCATACCACCACAACGTATTTTGCCAGAAAGAGAGTAATGCCTGTACAGAAGCCACCGAACCGTAAGCAAAATGTAATTGAGTAAATTTATCAAGATTGGTTTGCTCTTCTTTGACGGCAAAATCTCGCCGAGCCAGCCCAGTAAACCCATCTACCAGATTTTGGTGTTCGTGGACCAACCAATTGACGTGCTGATTGATCTGAATAACTAGCTTTCGGCCTGCCTCATTGTGCCACAACAAGCGCCTTACAGGATTATTAGTTGCCAGAGGGTATTGTCTGAGCTTGTCTTGCCAATACTGCAAGGTATCTGCCATTGCTTGGGTGCGAGCATGCAACTGTTCACTTATTTGGATACGCACCTTCCCATCTCTCGAGTATCCGTTTTTTTGTACTTCAGTCCTGATTGAGCTGATAATATCCTCCTGAACCTTTGGCCAAGTAACTTGGGGGTGAGCTAAGGTACGCTGGATGGCCTGTAGTTTTTGTTGAAAAGCATTTGGGGCAGTTTTGCAACTGGACAGCCCCCACACCAGCCATCCCAAGCATAATAATCTGATAGTTTGCATCACAATTTTTATTTGGTTTGGAGTCATATACTCACCTCAATAGACTGGGTAGAGCACATTTGGTCCTCCTACAAACTCGCTGGGCCTAAAATCAAGGTTTTTCAAGCAAAATTTTAAAAAGATTCTTTAACTTTGACGCGGGTTATAAGATGTATTTTCACCTCGTAGAAACTGTTTGAATCCCATTCTGGATTTACCTTGGCAACGATTCCAAAGTAAACTTGAATAAGAGTATGTTTAAAAATTATAATCTAGGCTAAAAACGTGCGTTTTACGTGTTGATTTTAGCAATTTTTGCAGCAATAGCTTACTTCGCTGTAGGCTGGCTCAACATCCACTGGATGTTGCCATCCTTTAAAAATGTGCTTCATCAACCCAAAAAACGCATCATTTTTATCTCTGAGGACAAAATTTAAACATACTCTAAGTTATAATAAATCAAACAGTTTCTTAGACTTTCTAAAAACATGACCAAAAAAACTGTTCAGGTTGGTGACATTACCTTGGGTAGTAGCCAACTTTTTCTTATTTCCGGTCCTTGTGTCATCGAAGCAGAAGATTTGATGATGCGTACCGCCGAACATCTCAAAAAAGTATCTGAAAATCTGGGTGTCCCCATTATATTTAAGTCTTCTTACACCAAAGACAATCGCAGCTCGGTAGATTATTACCACGGACCGGGTCTGGATGAGGGTTTGAAAATATTAGAAAAGGTAAAAAAAGAATTTGGGTTTCCGGTACTGTCCGATATCCACCACCCCAGCGAAGCCGCTGCTGCCGCCGAAGTACTAGATGTACTGCAAATTCCGGCTTATTTGTGCATGCAAACCTCGCTGGTAGTAGAAGCCGCCAAAACTGGTAAAGTGGTCAACCTGAAACACGGACAGTTTTTGGCCCCTGAAAACATGAAGCACCCTATCAAGAAAATTCAGTCGGTAGGGAACGACAACATTGTATTGACCGAACGTGGTTATACTTTTGGCTATAACGATTTGGTGGTAGACCCTCGTAGCTTTTATCATTTCAATCAAATGGGTTACCCGGTGGTATTTGATGTTACCCACTCGATTCGCAAATATGGTATTCCAAGTGCCGATTCTAAAGGAGGCGCTCGCGAGTTTTTACCTACGCTTTCGCGATCTGGAGTAGCCGCTGGGGTAGATGGAGTATTCATCGAAACCCATCCAACTCCTGACACTGCTTTGTGTGACGCAGCCAGTCAATTATGCGTATTCGACTTAGAGGAGTTTATGAAACCCTTGCTGGAGATTCATGCGGTGAATAAAAAGTATGAAATGCATAAATAGTAGTTTTATAGTTGGGAGTTGGTAGTCTATGAGAAATGAAAAACTAAGATTGGCAAGAGGTATCATTAATTCAATCCTGCTTCTTACAACTTCATCATTGACGTCAGAGGCTACGAACTACTAACTAAAAACTACCAACTAAAGAATTTGAAAATAAAAGATATACCTTACAGATTCACATGGAACTATATTTAGACTCAGTAGACTTTAAAGAAATAGAAGAAGCGTTTGACTTAGGCTTTTTGACTGGTTTGACAACCACCCCTACTTTTATGCACCGTCACGGTATCACCGACATCGATGCTGCCATTGTCAAGCTTTCGGGCATGGTGCCTATTCTTCAGGTAGAGGCTTTGGGCGATACTGCCGAAGAGATTTTGGCTGAAGCCGAAAGATTGCTCGCATTGGGGTTAGACAAAGAAAAAACGGTTTTCAAGATTCCGGTATCGAATATAGGAGTGAAGGCCTGTAAGATGTTGCGTGATAAGGATATGATGGTGAATGTTCACTTGGTGTATACCTTAAACCAAGCTTATATGGCGATGCAAGCAGGGGCTACTTACGTTTGTCCTTTGGTAGGTCGTTTACAAGATCAAGGACACGATGCTTTGGCATTGGTTCAAAACTGTGTAGACGCAGTAAATTACTACGGATACGATACCAAAATTATGTTTTCTTCGGTACGCCACGCTGAACACGTACGCACGGCTATTGTATCGGGAGTACACACCATTACGGCTCCTTGGAAGGTAATGAAAACCTTGACTAGCAATAACTTTACTACGGTAGGAACCAATCAGTTTGTAGAGCATACCCGTTTGATGACTGAAAACGTAAAGGATGTGATGCAAGACTTTAACCCTACAGTAAAGCTAGAAGACACCATTTTCGATGCGTTGAGCCAAATGACCGAATCAGGTTTGGGAGCGGTAACCATTGTAGATGGAGATGGAGAGTTGAAGGGTATTTTTACCGATGGAGACTTGCGTCGTAACCTAAAAGAAAAAGGCAAAGAGTTTTTGGAAAACAAAATGGCGGATTGCATTAGCAACACCACCCCTATTACGGTTACTCAGGATGCGCGTTTGTTTGATGCTGTGGCCTTGTTCAAAGAAAAACAAATTGACAACATCATTGTAACTAACAACAACAAGCCAGTGGGTATGTTGGATATTCAGGATTTTGTAAAGCAAAACTTGGTAGGTTAGGAATTCGCAATAATAAAGTTTCGTTTTGAGTTCAAGTTGAGGAGTCGTCTTTGGTCTACAGTCAACAGTCCGTAGTCCACAGACGAAGATTTTGATCAACAAAATCACTCTTGCCAACTTGTTTAAATCGAAAAGTTATTTTTTCAATCTTATTTAAGGCCAATATATGAAAAAACCCCTCGGTTCGTCTCGATCCGGGGGGTTGCTTTTTTGCAAGGTGGTATAAGTTTAAGGTATTATTCGCACATCCAGGTGTTGTAGTTACATCTGGTTCTGCCAGGGCAATACATGTCGGGCCATCGACAGGCCAGACCTCCCTGAATTGCTTTCAACTCTTTTTTGTTGAGTTGTTTTACCCCCTTTAGGGTCAATAATTTTTTCATAATAACAATGTGTGTTTTGGGTTAATATTTGGTTATTTTGAGTGAATAAAGTAAAAAAATCCGAAAAAACATTTTCAAACCAATAATTAGGTCAAAAAACCGTATAACTACCTAATATCTTACAAGTAGATTCCGTAGCCCAAGTTTTCTTCAATTTGCAATCTAAGGATGACTCAATTGCTTTTCTTACCCACACTCACCTTCTAAAAATTTATTTATTGTCAAAAACCTGCTAGATTTACTACCATTTGATGCCAAACTCAACGCATACATGGACACCAAACCACCCTTGCATCGCTTGGTAGCGGCTGTTGTAGAAGCTTGCCACCGTGAAAACTATCAGGTAACCATATTTGACCCTTATTTTGTTGAAGTATCTGATGGCTTGCAGGTGCTCCAAATGGGGATTGGCTCTAGCTTTGGCTTTGCTCCTATCAATATTCAATGCTCGGTGGCCAACGATAAAACCCGTACCCTACTCTTGTTGCAACGAGCGGGTTTTAGGGTAGCCGAAGGACAATGTTTTTTTACCTTTCACCATGCGCAGGCCAGGCCAGGGCAATTCCCTGAAGATGCCTTGGTTTATGCCAATACACTAGGCTATCCGGTCTTTGTAAAACCCAACTCGGGTTCGCTGTCTCAGCTGGCTACCAAAGTATATACTTCAGCCGAGCTTGCTGCTCAAACTGCGGCCATTCGGCCTACTGATCGTTTACTAAGAGTAGAAAAACCTATAGATTTGCCAGAATATCGTTTGGTGATGATAGATGGTAAATTTCAATATAGTTGCCGAAAGGAGATTCCCACAGTAATTGGAAACGGAACCCAAACAATAGAAGAGTTGATGGTGAATTTTAACGCCCAAGCAACCACCCGAGCCCAACAAATGAATGAACCCTTTGAGGCCATAGATTTGCACAGCGTATACCTGCAAAACCAATTACAGGAAAATAATTTGAATTTGCAGTCGGTACTAAAACAAGGAGCCAAGTTGCAGCTGACTCCTACCCCCATCGCCCGCCAGGGAGGTACCAAGCAGGCCTATTCGGAAACCATATCGGAAGCCACTGAAAACTGGCTAAGAAAGCTTGGTAATACCCTCAATATGAGAATGTTTGGACTAGATGTCTTTGCTAAAGGCCCTATTGATGATCCAGAAAACTTAATCATCTTAGAAGTCAATCAAAACCCCATTCATCGTCATGTGCCTCACCTCAAGATAGTGGATATGATGCAATTGGTCTTGAATACATACTTTCAGGAACAACGTATCATTAGAGCGCATACTCAATAGTTTATGTAACTGCTTGCTATTTGATGATTACGATCTTCCTAACGGTATTGATGGTGAGGAATCGTTTGAACATTTCAAAATCAGGAAACGAAACCCACAGTTTGCCATCAGACTTGATTTTTAATGACACGACCTTGCTATGTTTGTCACAATAGGGAATATTAGAAATAGATCCAGAACTGGTAGAAGCCAAACCCAACACCAAAAGTTCTCCATTGAACCGTTCCGCCTTCAGCTCTTCGTAATGCGTTACTGGATCGCCGCAAGCAATGCACTCAGAGGGCCAAACGCTATTCTCAAAGACTGGAGCTTCAAATTGTTGATTGGGCTGGACGTCGTCTTTGGTAAAGGCTCTCATAGTACCATCATCAATGATGAGTTGCTCGTAGCATCGCTCACATTGTATTACTTCTTTGTCACGGTTGGTCAGGTTGATGTTGGTATTCCTCCCCATTTCTCCGTCACAGTAAGGACATCGGGTAATTTTATCTTCAAACAAACCACCAATGCCTACCCATAAAACCAAAGCCATTATCACAAATTGCGCATACCACAGCCAGCTTACTTCGAAATCCAAATAATAGTCAAGCCCATGGTAAATGCCCAGTGGGATCAAACTAAATATCCAACCATACAGTAATGTTCTCAAAAACCCTCCAATCTTCACCGATATTGGGGCATTTATCAGTTGGTATATATTTTCAGAAGTTTCTGTTTTGATGTTTCCGTTGTAAGTGTATTCAGTCATGTCATCACTAATTTGTATCTTTTCTGAAATTTAAGATAAAAATTATTTTCTACTTCTACCAAAAAATATTTCGTTTTTTAGCTTTTAGTCCATAGTTTCTTTAGTTGGTAGATCGTAGTCAGGAGTTGGTAGTTTTTTTTAGTCGATAGTCAATGGTCCATAGTTTGCGACGCTTCGCGCAACCATTTAACAATGCAGCAATGAGCCGAAGGCGGAACAATAGAACAATGTAAACATTTAACAATATTCGCATCATTCATCCTTCAACACTTCCACTGGATTTACCCGAGCCGTACGCCACGATTGCGCACTAACCGTAAGTAGGGCAATGAGCAAGGTAACCACACCAGCTGCAACGAATACTCCCCAAGGCATAGCCGTACGATAAGCAAAGTTTTGCAGCCACTGATTCATCAAATAATACGCAATGGGAAAAGCAATGACACTAGAAATAAGCACCAATCGTATGAAACCAACCGATAATAGGGTAAGAATATGGCCTATCGAGGCTCCCAATACTTTGCGAACTCCAATTTCTTTGGTTCTTTGGCGCGCAGTAAATGCAGCCAATCCAAATAAACCCAAACAAGCAATGAAGATGGCAATCAAGGCAAAACTCAGAAATATTTGCCCTCTCTGTTGGTCGTCCTCATAAGCACTGGCGGCTCGTTGGTCCAAAAACTGCCCTTGAAAAGGATACTTGGGCTGTAGTTTTTCCCAGGTTTGCTGGATAAACGCCTTGGTTTGCTTCAGGTTTTTGGGGCTCAGTTTCACAAACAGATTCCGAATCTTCCCTTGACTACCCGAGGCAAAACGCATCATCAGGGGTTGAATGGGCTGATAAAGCGATTCCATATGAAAGTCCCCCACTACCCCAATGACTTGGGCTTTTTTATCTGCCTTGCCTTTGGCATTCAGCGAATAGCCTATTTGTTTGCCTATTGGGTGTTTCCAACCTTGTTTACGAACAAAAGCTTCATTTACAATCACCGAATGGTCATAGTCGGCCCGATTGCGAGCATCAAAACTCCGCCCTTGTTTGATCGGCATCTTCAAAGATTTGAAATAAGCATCGGCCACAAAAAAACGAGCCACTGACAGGTTTTTTGACGTTCCGTCTGGTTGTTCAATGAGCATATTCGTGAGGTCGTATCCGTCGTCCATGCCATACGTCGATCCCGTTATCGCCTTGATGTTTGGATTACGTAACAATTGTTGACGTAATATGGAGAATTTTTTACTACTCTTTTCGTCAGCAAAGCCAAAATTATACATCAAATCTTTGTCGTAGCCCAGGTTTCGTTTACTTATAAACTGCATCTGATAATACACTACTCCAGTACCAATGATCATAATGATAGAAATACTAAACTGAAATACGACCAATCCTCGACGTAAAACCCGGCCACTTCGAGAATGACTAAACTTACCCTTGAGCACTTTGTAAGGTTGAAAGTGAGCCAAGACCAATGCTGGGTAACACCCACTCAGTAACCCGGTAATAACCGCAATCCCGAGCAAGTATAAAATTATCTGGGGTTTTTGCACATAATGAATCGCCAGCTGCTTGCCAGTAAACTGGTTAAAGTGAGGCAATATCAGCTCCACCAAACTTAAACTTAAAATAAAGGCCACCAAACCCAATAGCACTGCTTCCATCAAAAACTGATAGAGTAATTGTTTGTTGTAAGCTCCTACCACTTTTCGGATGCCTACTTCTTTGGCCCGCTCTACCGATTTGGCCGTCGCCAGGTTCATATAGTTGGCACTGGCAATTAACAAAATCAGTATGGCTATCACCGTAAAAATATATACCGTCTGGGCATCTCCAGTATCGGCATAGTCTCCTTCCAGGTCAGCATGTAAATGAATGTCTTCAATGGGCCTTAGGTGCAGCTTCGATGTATTGCCTTTGCTCAATATCTTTTGAATATGTTGATGACCAAGTGTTTTGAGCGCGGCTTCGGTTTTTTTAGGAGCAGCACTCTTTTTTAATTTGACAAAACAGGTAAACCCAAAATTTCCCCAGCTATTAAACTCCTCTCGGTTGTTTTTACGGTAGGTACTCATAGAAACCATCAGTTGTGGTTTGAGATGGCTGTTGTCTGGCACATCTTCTATCACTGCCTCAATGGTATGGGGGATGCTGTCATTCAGAAAAAACACTTGCCCTAAAGCTTGCTTGGGAGAGCGAAACAGCTTGGTAGCCAAGGTTTTATTGATCACTGCGGTATTGGGGTTTATCAATATACGGTCGGTGTTTCCGGCAATGGGCTTGAAGGTAAGTATTTCAAAAATAGAGGGATCGGCATAGCAAGCTTGCTCCTGATAAAATTGATGTTTTCCAAAGCGTACCACTGCTTGGTCTATATCACGAATGCGGGCAGTCTGCATTACATCAGTATATCCTTGCTGGAGGGTGGGCCCCAAAGGGGCTGGCACAATATTGACTTTGTAGGTTTTATCACCAAACGTCATATCGTTCTCTACCCGGTAAATCTGCCCCTTGTGCTCATGATAATCATCGTAGCTTTTTTCTTGTTGGATATACAAGTACAACAGAATGGAACAAGTCATTCCAATACTCAACCCCAAAATATTAATCAGTGTGTAGGTTTTATTGCGCCACAAATGCCGAAGCGTTACCTTGATATAGTTTGTAAACATGGTGATAGAACATTTAATAAAGTTGGCCTATAATATCCAATGCCAGACCTTCAAGTAAAAACAAAACCAATACCTCTAAAATAAGACACTGACTTTCAGGTATTTAAAAAAATGTATCCAACCAAAAGTGTTCACTTATATGACAACAAACTGTTCGTTTTTGCACAAGGGCATCATCTTTTTGAGCGTCTGATACGAGCCCCTTTTGGAATAATAAATCATGCACTGCGTAATGACAAACCTCCATGAACTTACCAAATAGACTAAATTACCTATCAAGTTGTGCTCAGTTTTTAGTACCTTTATTAGGTTCCCTAATTATTTGTATACGCTCATTACACAACATCGAATTACTTTTATTTTTAGGGTTTCATTCAACTTTTGGGGAACGCTATGATCCAAACCCTGGAATTCCAGATTGGTCAAGAAATTCACTTTGAGTTAAAATAGGCTTATAATTAGGTAGCAAGAAAGTTAAGGAAAACTTTTAAAATAATACAATGGATATAGGTACCGTCAAATTTATCCGGCCTCAAGATGAGTTCCTGCAAAAATACATCAAAGGGTACTACATGCATCGGTCTACTGATCCAGGTTTCGATAAGACGGTTTACTTTTACCAAAACATCACATCTACGATCAACATTTACCGAGACACTCAAGTCACCCTACACGATGATTTTTGGGCATACCACCATACGCCTGGCAGTGGTTTCAATGCCCGCGTAGTTGTCAAAGTTAAGGGATATCAGGCGGTAAAACTTCAGGGAAAATTTGACAAGGTAGCCACCGTGTTTTACCCTACTGGAATCAATCATTTCATTCGTTGTCCCCTTTCCGAACTCATCTCTAGTATGTATTCCGAATTTACCCATTTCGATGGCCTTTATGATGACCTCTTGCCTATCTTGTTTGAGGTGCCCACTATAGAAGAAAAAAGAGACATTTTAGATGATTTTTTCCGGAGTCAATTTCGTCCCTTTGCTGATCAACGTTTGCTCCAGGCAGTTCATCAAATTATTCAAAGCGAGCAAGCCATCAAAGTAAACGAACTGGCCAAAAACATTGGGGTCAACCGACGTACCCTGCTCCGCTTATTCCAGAAGCACCTCACTTATTCTATTGAAGAATACCAGGCCATTGTTAAATTCCGCCGAGCCCTGATTGAATTACAGCACCAGGGCAAGTCTCACCTCACCCAGGTAGCCTACAACAGTGCTTATTACGATCAAGCCGATTTCAATCATCACTTCAAACAACGCAGCGGCCTTACTCCCAGTGAGCTTTTCGATCAACTCAATATTGTAGACAATACCTTGTTTTGGAATCTGAAGTAACTGGTTTTTTAGTCCACAGTCGACAGTCCATAGTTTCTTTAGTTGGTAGATCGTAGTTAGTAGTTGGTAGTTTTTTTTAGTCCATAGATTATTTAGTCCACAGTCCACGGTCAATAGTAGCGCAAGCGGTACAAATAAATCATCGCTTCGCGCAACCATTTATCCATAGAACCATAAGCGTAGCGTTAACCATAGAACAAAATAGTCCATAGTTTTGCGACGCCTCGCGCAACCATTTAGCAATGCAACCATAAGCCGAAGGCGAAACAATTTAATCTAATAGTCCATAGTAGCGCAAGGCGGAACAATTAGCTCGCCAAGGCTCAGTTAATCAACAATTAAACATCAATAATCAATACGTCGCT